>QZKU01000046.1 GCA_003598085.1 Candidatus Abyssobacteria bacterium SURF_5 | reverse complement strand
ATGCAGCCAGAGAACCAAGGACATCCTGCTGACATTAGATCAGATTCTGAAAGAGGAGTTTGAAATCGAAGGCCCTCGCTGGAATCAGAAATACTACGTAGCATATCCGGTTAATGGTTACAACTGGCTTTGCATAAACACAAAGCCAAGATTTCTTGTACTGGATTTTATTGTCAAAGCTGGATCATTTAAGACAGAAGTTCTCGCGGAGCGACTTGGGGTTGAGGCTTACGACGTGGAAGGTTCTCTCGGAGATAAACTCGGATTGCCAAGTTCTGTATTCGTAAAGAATCGAAATCCCTCTTCAGACCGAGTACGTTTCCGAATGAAGGAAGATTTCGATTTTACTGGAAAAGCCTTCAGGGATTTTCTGAAAGACGCCTTTGCGGCATTCGGAATCAAGAAGGGATCAATTCTACAATCCTAACGGAAAACGGTGACGTTACGGCGAGAGATGAGGGGGTCGCGTGTAGACAACATCACGTGACGCTGAAAGATTTGCCTGACCTTTGGAAGGAAGGCAGTCCACAGACCACAGCTTACAGTCCACAGCAAGGCAAGTCCACAGGAAGGGCAGAACACGCGGAGAAAATTCAAGACCGGGAAATTTCCGGAATATCCGCGGTTCAGCGAGAGAATGAATGGCGACGTGGCAAGGAAGAAAGAAGGCGAAGCAATCGAAGTATCCTTCCTGTTGCTTGAAGGCAGGGAAATAAAGGCAGCGGCGACTGGGAGTAGTCAGGCAACGAAGGAGGAAGTCTGACAAATGCGTACCTTGAACTGGCCCCTTCTTCTCCTCCTTTATTTCATGTTTGCATTCCTTCCGTAAGCTGCTATATAGTGTTAAATGAAGGCTGGATCATGCATTGATGGACTGGCTTGGGCGGCGGTAAACGAGGATTGGAGACATACACGATGAAAAGCGAATATACGGCTGTTCTAAAACAGGAAGGCGACTGGTGGGTAGGTTGGATCGAAGAAATTCCCGGCGTCAATTGCCAGGAACGAACCTATGAGGAATTGAAAGAGACCCTCGAGGTCACGCTCAAGGAAGCCCTTGAATTCAATCGTCAGGATGCGTTGAAAGCGGCGGGAAGCGGATACACAGAAGAAAAAATCGCCGTATGAAGAGAAGCAAACTGCTCCGGCATCTTCGAGCCCAAGGATGCGAGCTATTGAGGGAAGGCGGCAGACATTCATGGTGGCACAATCCCGCTTTGAATAAACGCTCCGCTATCCCGAGACACTCCGAGATAGCGGACATCCTGGCGAAGAAGATCTGCAAAGACCTCGGTGTAGAACCAGTCCAATAACCGCCATACCAAATTCTGCCGTTCCGAAGATAATATCTCGAAACAGTCAAATAGGCAACGTAAGTTCCGGTCGCAATCCGGGGGAGAGATTTTTCCCTCACCTTAATCCTCTCCCCAACGGGAGAGGGAGACGAAGAGAAATTCTTCGATCACGCTGAAGCGTGACTAAGAAGCAAGGCTCAGGGTGACAAGAAAGAAACGTTAGAATGACGCGGCTGCGACCGTGTATTCCGGATTCACAGGCGAGACGCCTGTGCTGCCGAAGAAAAGAAGCCAGGCAAGGATTCTGCTTCCGCAGGAATGACAGTTGAAGGTATATCCTCGGCGTCCATCGGCGGTTGAAAAGAGAGATTCTTCGGAGAATTGACTGAGATGCGATGAGGCAAAATCAGGAATCGCTCTTCTGTTCCATCAATCCCAGCGTTTCATCCGCGATCCGGCTGATCTTCACGACGTTGAATCCCGCCAGGCTCGTGTGGAGCGTGTCGTTCAAGCGGGCGCTCCACGCGGGCGCGATTCCCGCAATCCCCAGCCGCATCCCCATGATCGAGCCCACCGTCGCTCCGTTGCAATCGGTATCGAATCCGGGCTGAACTGCTTTGCAGATCGACGAGCCGAAATCATTCCCGCCCCACAACAGGGCGGTGATGCAGATGACCGCATTCGGGATCGTGTGGCACCAGTGATGAAAATCGTATTCGTCCCATGTCGCGTGAATCCGCGCCACAGCCTCGTCATACGTGATCCCCTGCCGATACCATTCGAGAGCCTCCCCTAAATGCGCCGCCAGGCGGCAGCGCGCCGGAATCTCGGCGAGGCCGGCTTCGATCAGCTCCGGAATGTTTTCGCAGTAGGGCGCGCCGGCAATGAGGGCGGCCATAAACATCGCCCCGTAAATCCCGTTCTTCACATGGCTGATGCAGGCGTCGCGCCAGGCGAATTCAGCGGCGCGCTCCGGACTCCCGATATTGACGTAGCCGTACGCATCGGCGCGTATCTGCGCCCCGATCCATTCGCGGTACGGGTTCCGATAACTCGCGCTGTGCGGCGGTTGAACGTGCAGCATGAAGTTGCGATACGCGACGCGCTCCGCCGTGAACGCGGCGAGCGTCGGAATGTTCTCCAGCCAGAATTGAGCGACGTCGGCGGGGCTGAAAGCGGGGCCGTATTTCCTCAGCATGAGAAGGCTTGCGGTCGTGTAGTTGGTATCGTCATCGACCGGCATGTACTCGAGCTGGTCGCTCCACCGGAGCGCCGTGATGTCCGGATATTTCCTCGCGAGCTTGCCGTCGACGCCGTACCGGATATACCCGCTCAGCGGCCATTGTCCGGTATCCTTTAGAAACGGCCAGAAGCGATCGGTGCGCACTCCTTCGGCAGCCTTGCCGAGAAAACAGCCGATACATCGTCCCAGCCACCCGCCATGGATGCGCTCTGAAACCGATCGATCCGAAAGAGGCCGCCGATAGGCGCGTGGGCCGTCCGGCCGCCGGTCGCGGAGGGATTCCAGGTCCGACGGCTCATCGTACGGGAAATCATCGCTTACCGGCAGCGCGGCCGTCTCATCCAGGAGGGTTCCCGCTTTTCTCTGAGTCGCGGGCGAAAACAGCTCCTCGTGGTCGAGTTTGAGAAGGGTGGCGAATTCGGCTTCGAGCGCCGGAGTGACCTGCTTGCCCTCATCGCGCAACTGCGCCAGTTCCACGTTCAGGTCGCCGTACGCGAGCCAGAGAAACATGTTCTGCAGTTGCTCGGCCATCGTTCTGGTCTTTACTGCACGATGCCGTTCAGGCGATTCATGATCAAGCGGGCGTCTCTGACGATGCCGTCGATCAACTCCTTGACCGAGATCACGTCGTGAACCAGGCCGACACATTGGCCGGCCGCGATGGTGGCGCTGTCGAGGTCGCCGCTCAGCCACGCGCCCTTGCCGAGTTTGCCGCTGATGTAAACGATCAACTCGTCGAGCGTCGCGCCCTTGTTCTCCATCTCGAGCACTTTCTGCGCGACATCGTTCTTCATGACGCGAACGGCGTTTCGGATCGAGCGCTCGATCATCATCGTGTCCGTCTCCTGCGCCTGCACCATCCAGTCCTTGAAATTCTGATGGGCGGGACATTCTTTCGTGGCGACGAAGCGCGTGCCCATGACAACGCCCTCGGCCCCGAGCGCGAGAGCGGCCAGAAACCCGCGGGCGTCGGCGATTCCGCCGCCGGCTATGATCGGGATATTCAGGCTCTCGGATGCGCGCGGGATCAGAACGAACGAGGTGACGTCGTCCATTCCCGGATGCCCGCCGCATTCGAACCCGACGATGGTGACCGCATCCGCGCCGATCGATTCGGCCTTGCGCGCAAATCGTACCGCCGGCACCTTGTGGATCAGCTTTATTCCAGCCTCCTTGAGAGCGGGAACAAACGCCTCGGGATTGCGGCCGGAAGTCTCGACCACGGGCACCTTCTCTTCGCAGATAACCTCGATATACCGGCGGGTGGTGTCGCCCTCGAGCAGAACCGGCAGCATCGACACGTTGACGCCGAACGGTTTTTTCGTCATCGCCTTCGCTTTTTTCAGCTCGTCACGCAGCTCCTCGGGATCGGCGAACGACGCGGCCGTGATGAAGCCCAGCCCGCCGGCCTCCGAGACCGCGGTCGCCAGCTCGGCGCGGCTCAGCCACTGCATGCCGCCCGACAGGATCGGATATTCGATTCCAAGCATCTCGGTTATGCGCGTTTTGAACATTGCCTTCTCCTCTTTGTTTTCTCTCGGGTCAGCCCAGAACTTTCTTCAGCTCGCCCTCGATCAGCGCCCTGATCTCGTCGCGCCGTTTCTCGCTTGTTGCCTCGAATCGCAGGACGAGCACCGGCTGAGTATTCGATGCGCGCACCAGGCCCCAGCCGTCCTCAAACGTCACGCGCGCGCCGTCGATATCAACCACGTCGTACTTCTTCTTTTTAAAGCGGTCGGTCAGTTCTTTGACCACCTGAAATTTCTTGTCGTCCGGACATTCCGACCGGATCTCGGGAGTCGAATACATCTTCGGGACGTCCGCCAGCATCGCGCTCAGCGGCTTTCGCGATTTCGAGAGGATTTCGAGCAGCCGGCACGAGGCATAAATGGCATCGTCAAACCCGAAATAGCGATCGGAGAAAAAGACGTGGCCGCTCATCTCGCCCGCGACCGCCGCCTTGGTCTCCCTCATCTTCTCTTTAATGAGGGAATGGCCGGTCTTCCACATGATCGGGTTGCCGCCGTGCTTGGCGATATCGTCGAACAGCGTCTTCGAGCTTTTCACCTCGGATATGATCGTGGCGCCCGGCTTGCGCGAGAGGATTTCGCGCCCGAACAGGATCAAGAGCTGGTCGCCCCAGAGGATGTCGCCCTTATCATCTATAATGCCGAGGCGGTCGGCGTCGCCGTCGTATGCGATGCCGCAGTCGAATCCTTCCTTCTTCACCCGCTCGCGGATCTCGGCGATATACTTCGGCACGGTCGGGTCGGGATGATGATTCGGGAACCGTCCGTCCATCTCGGTGTACATCTCCTCGACCTCGCAACCCAGGTCGCGGATCAGCTTCGGAGCCACGGGACCCGCCGTCCCGTTGCCGGCATCGATGATGACCCGGAGCGGGCGGTCGAGCTTGATGTTCTCGCGGACGTGTTTCTGGTAAGCGGGAACGATGTCGTATGTCTCCACTTTTCCCTTGCCGGAAACGAAATGGCCGATCTCGCACGCCTTTCTGATCTTCTGGATTTCCTCGCCGAAGATCGTGCTCTTGCCGATGCATACCTTGAATCCGTTCTGGTCGGGAGGATTATGGCTGCCGGTGACCTGCATGCCGCCCTCTTTGTCGAGGTGGTGAAGCGAGAAATAGAAAACGGGCGTCGGACAGATGCCGACATCGACCACGTTCAGGCCGGTGGAAAGCATTGCTGAAAGCAGCGCCTTGTGCAGGCGCGGCGAGCTCAGGCGGCAGTCGCGGCCGATAACCACATTCTTCTTGCCGAAACTGTGGGCATACGTGCCGAAGGCCTTCCCGATACACCCGACGACCTCGTCTGCAAGGTCTCGATCGGCCACGCCTCGTATGTCATATTCACGAAAGATATCTGGATTCACCGCGCTCGCTCCTTTCTCATGTAAATGATCGCACAGGGATTCGGACTCCGGACTGCAGGCATTCATCGGGTGCGTCGCGAGACGCTATGATATATGATTCGCCGCATGCTTTTCAAGCTCGCTCGGGAGATATGGGTATGCCGCAGATGCTGTTTCAGTATGAACGTGGCGCGGCGCGCATGCTACTTCCGGAGGGCGTCGCTCATTCGCAGTTTCAGGCGCTCCGGCCGCGCAAACAGGCCGACCATCCGGATGCTCACGGTGATCAGAGTTCGCCCATTCATCCGGTCCACATGACAATGCACCTGATACCACGGCATGTAGATGCGCAACCCCATCAGCAGCATCAGCAGCCCGGCGGCCGTCCAGAGAATGGGCACCCCGGGATCGTACCGGTAACTGAGGATGCTGCTTTCCCGCATGTTCGACAGGACGAAACGGGTGCGCATTGCCTTTGCCGGCTCATCGGGATACAGCTCGGCGACAACTGACCACGCCCGCTTTTGCGTCGACGACGGCGGCCGGTATTTCAGCCTCGCGGCCGGGCGCAGCTCCTTCTTCTCTCCGGCGTACGTCTGCAGAGGGCCATCGCGCGGCGTCTCGAGCAAAAACTCGCCTTCCATCTGCGGAATGGAAAATGGCTCCTCCGCCGTCAGATCGGCCAATATTTCTTCGCCTGCCTGAAGATCGAAGGCGTGTTCGTATCCGATCTGATAGAACGTCATGCCGCCGAACCGAAGCGGATCGTTCACTTCGATCGTCTTTTGCTTGACCGGCCCCCCATCGAGATATACGGTCAGCGTGCTGTACCAGTCGGACGGCGTCACCGAGTTCGCAGGCAGGACGTAATGCGGGCGCGCGGGCGATTTTCCCCAGAGCGAGGCAAAGCGGGCGCCCGGCTTTTTCGGGTACTCGAGATGCGGCTTCTCGACGTACGCTGTCGAGAAATCCTCCAACTCGATGTCGAGCCGGCGCGACCGGCCCTCGCTTCTCAGGCCGAGGACATCGGCCAACTTTCTCCAGTTCGTGCGGGCATCGAGCGAAATCGTTTTCCTCTGTCCCGCGGACACCTCGACGTAGTCCTCGAAAGCAAAAAGGAAGGATACGATGAAGCCCGCCATCGTGATCAGTATGAGAAGATGGTACGTCCAGGAGAGCCAGCGGAAAGGTAATCCCTTCTCGGCCACGACCCGCTTCACATTCGCGTTCTCGGAATAATATTTCATCCGCCGAAATCCGAACGCGCCGAGCATGCGCTCGATGTCGGGCCCGGCCTCTCCATCGGTGGAGGAGATCGAGAACGAATGCTCGCGCTGCAGCAACTCGTCGCGGCTGAAGAGGCCGTACTTCGGGCGTTTTCGGATGATGCTCAGCCTGTGGATGCCGCACAGGAGCAGGTGAACGGCGAACGCGGACGCGAGCAGCAAGAAATACGACGAATGAAATATGTCGAGGAGGTCCAGCGCGGCGACCAGGCCCGCCAGCTTGCCGCCGGACTCGCGATACCGCTCGATTGCGGCCGGGTCGGGGTCCTGCGGGAAAATAGTCCCAAGGAAAAAGAGCGCGGCGAAAACCCCGAGGAAGACCAGCGTCGTTTTGACCGAGACCAGAGTGCGGTAGAATCCGCCGCCGGAAGAATTCCTTTGTTTTGTCGCCGCTTCGCGCATCTACCTCCAATGCCGGTTCAGTACGCGTGCAGACTCGGGATGCCGAGCAGCCGGCTGATCCAGTTGACGCCCAAAAACGTCATCACCATGCATACGAAGCCCAGGATATTCAAGGCCGAGGCGCGGCCGCCCCTCCACCGGCCCATCGTCATCGCATGCAGATAGAGGGCGTACACCGTCCAGGTGATCAGCGACCACGTTTCCTTCGGGTCCCACGACCAATAGCGCCCCCACGCCTGCTCCGCCCATGCCGCGCCCGTCACGATCCCGAACGTCAGCAGCGGGAAGCCGAACAGCACCAGCCGGTGCGCCGACCGGTGAAAACGCGCCGCGGCCTCGCTTTCCATCCGATACCGCTTGAGGATCCGGTACGGCAGCAGGCCCACGAGCGACACGTGCGCCAGCTCGACCGCAAAGGCGACCACAAAGACGGCATATGAGATGAACGCGATGATCACATGCCACAGAAACCACTGGCTCTGCAGGGCGGGCGGCAGCGGCTCCAGCGCGGGATCGCGCCCGAGGACGGCGTACAGGCACGCGGCGGCGGCGATAACGG
Organism: Candidatus Abyssobacteria bacterium SURF_5; assembly: GCA_003598085.1. Taxonomy (NCBI): domain Bacteria; kingdom Pseudomonadati; phylum Candidatus Hydrogenedentota; class Candidatus Abyssobacteria; species Candidatus Abyssobacteria bacterium SURF_5. The sequence goes on along the minus strand of QZKU01000046.1, from coordinate 13,260 downwards.
CCACCGGGAACCCGGCGGCATGAATGCTCTCGAAGCTGCGCTCGACGACGAGGTACGCGAGCAGGGCGCTCCACGAGAACCACAACAGGCTCTCATACAGCGTCTGGTACGGCGGCCGCCCCGCCTGCACCGTCCTGCACAGGATGATCAGGGAAAGGATCAGCGTCGCCGTGAAGAGCAGGCGCCTGGCGCTCCTGCCGGTCTTGTCGCGCGGCGAGATCAGCCAGCGCAGATACGCCATCGCCGCAAGCATCTGCAAAGCGATCGATACCCAGAGCGCGCGAAGCTCGATCACGAGAAAAAGCGAATCGCGCTGCAACAGCGTTTGGACGGCGGTGTTCATAGCAAGTTTGTTTCTATTCTGCAACATGAAAGATCGCGAGGCTTGCTTCTTGTGGGTCGGGCGGGGATTCCGGATCGCGGCCGGTTGCATCGGCCGCTGCTCGAATATGCCGGCATGTCAGGTCGTAAACAGGTCCTTGCGTTCCTCGTTCCTGATGATATCCATCGCCTCTTCGGGCGATTTTGCATCTCGAAGAGCGGTGGTCATGAAATCGTGTTTGAAGAGGCGGGCGATCCCGGCAAGCGTTCGCACGTGCTGCTGAAATTTATCCTTGGGGATCACCAAAAGAACCACGAGTTGAGCGGGCTGGCCGTCAAGCGAGTCGAACGGTATCCCGCTTCTGGATATCCCGATAGCCCCGACGATGGAATCGACCAGGTGGGTGCTCGCGTGCGGGATGGCGATGCCCCGCTCCATGCCGGTGCTCATCGAGCGTTCCCGGTCGTAGACGATCTCGAGGACCTTGTCCCGGGTCTCCGGCTTCAGCTCTTTCGCCGCGACCGCCAGATCGATCAGCTGTGCGATGCAGTCCCACTTATCCTTCGCCTCCAGCCTCACCTTGATGAGCTCGGGCCGGAGGAACTCTGAGAGCCTCATTGGGATATCACCACCCTTTTCTGCTTTCATTCGTGCGCTCAGCCCGCCTTTGCCCGCTGAGCGCGCCAATAGGCGTCAACTGCGTCTCGCTGCCGAACCATGCCCACGACCCGCGGGCTTTCGCCTTCGGATATCACGGGCAAGGTGCCGACCTCCTCGCTCATCTCGCTGAACTTTTGAAGGATCGAGTCCACGCTCTCACCCGGCGTCACGTACACGACAGCGTCATCAAGCATGTCCCGTGCGATCAGCAGATCGGCCACGGCCTCATCGAATATCACGTCGCGGATGCGCGCAAACGAGATATTCCCGATATATCTCCCCTCTTTCGTCACCACCGGAAGCAGGTCATACCGGGCGTGGGAGAATATCTTCATCAATTCGTCCAAACCGGCGTTCTCCAGCACGCTCTCGACGTTTCTTCTCATAACGTGCTTTGCCGCAGGCCCAGCCATACCGCGGCCGCGGAAAGCCGAAGGCGGCAACCCAATCGATGCGCGGACCCGGCTTGCCATCATCTCTAAAATGTCGGACACCGATCTGCCCGGCAGGTGCGGCAAGAGCGACACCAGCTTCACCTCTCCGCACCGGACAAGCGAAAACCGAACCGATAGCGGCCCGAAGACCTCAAACACAACGATCGAGCCAAGCACGATCGCCTGCATGGCCTGCGCGCCCTGCAGACCGGACTGGCCCACGGCCATCGCCAGTCCGATGGCCACCCCCGCGTGCGAGAGCATCGCGAGGCCGAGGTACCGCCGCCATTCCTCCGAGAGACCGGCCGCCGAGGCCCCGAGCGCCGAACCCGCTATCTTCGCCAGCGTCCTGCCGCCAATGTAGGCCGCCCCCAGCAGCCCTACGTGCACCAGCGTTTCAAGATGAAGATTCGCGCCTGCTATCACAAAAAATATCACATAAAACGGATAGGCGCTCGCATCGATCAACTGGAACATCGAAGCGCCGTGCGCCGAGGTGTTCCTCTTGGCAGCGCCAAGCACCAGGGTCGCCAGCGGACCGGACCCGCCCCAGGCGTATGCCATCCCAACGACCAGGGTTATCGCCGCAATCGCAAGCAGCAATTGCTGCTTGGGCGTGTATACGCGCTCTTCCAAAAAGCTCAGCGCGAACCCGCCGGCCAGCCCCAGCAGCATCGAGCGCCCAGCTTCCATCGCGGAAAAAGCCAGCCCCCGCTCGTTCTGCATCACGAGGACGAGCAGGAACGGAAATAAAATGAGACAAAGGAAATTGTTGATTCCCACCAGCGCCATCAGGTTCGAGGTGAACGAGCCTTCCGACTCGTATTCCTTGATTACCACAAGGGTGGTGGCGGGGGCGGTTTCCATCGCTATGAAGCCGACCACGACAGCCAGAATGAAATTGCGGCTGACCAGCCACAGCAGACCGCCGACCAATGCCCACGTCAGCACCATCTGTACCGCCGTCACCAGAAAGAGCTTGCGGCCGAAGCGCCTGATGTGGTCGGCCCGGAACTCGCCGCCGATGCTGAACATGATCAGCCCCAGCGCCAGCTGCGCGATGAGATCGAAGTTGCGCAGCTCGTCCCACTGGACCATCCGGCTCACCGACGGGCCGAGCAGAAAGCCCGCCGCCAGGTAGCCGGTGACGCGCGGGACGCGCACCCGCGCGACCAGCCCTCCAAAGAAAAGTCCGAGAATCAGCATCAGGCCGACGTGAACGATCAGCCTGACTTCTCCTGCGGGAACCGACGGCATCCAATCCTCTTTATGCGCTCGCCGGCCCCTCCCCTCGGCTTTCCTCCTCAAAGGAAGCCTGATCGCGTTCGGATGTCAAAGGGAAAGTATAGCCGAAAGCGCCAAAAAAATAAAGCGTTTTATCCGGTGGCCTCTATTCGATTTCCAGGAGAGACTGCTCGGCGGCCCGAACCGTTCTCTCGACGTCCTTCTCCGTATGCGCGAGCGAAACGAATGCGGCCTCGAACTGGGACGGCGCCAGGTACACGCCGCGCTCGAGCATCTCGTGAAAATACTTCGCGTATCTGCGCGTGTCGCACCTCAGCGCATCCGCGAGGTTGCGCACCGGCTGCTCGGAAAAGAACATGCACAGCATCGAACCGATCCTGGTATGATACGATGGGATGCCGGCCATTCGAGCGGCCTCGATCAGGCCCTCGCCCAGCCGCTCCGCCAACAGGTCCAGCTTCTTGTATGCGCCCGGCCGCGAGAGCACCTCGAGCGTTGCGATGCCGGCCTCGACCGCCAGCGGGTTGCCCGAAAGCGTTCCCGCCTGGTAGACCGGACCGGCCGGCGCCATCATCTCCATGATGTCCGCCCTGCCGCCGTATGCGCCCACGGGTAGGCCGCCGCCGATGATCTTGCCGAGCGTCGTGAGGTCGGGCTTCACCTTGAAAAGCTTCTGGGCGCCGCCGTACGCGACGCGAAAACCGGTGATGATCTCGTCGAAGATCAGCAGGACGCCGTGCTTTGCCGTCAGCTCGCGCAGGCCTTCGAGGTAGCCCTCCTCCGGCGGCACGACCCCCATGTTCCCCGCAATCGGCTCGACGATCAGGCAGGCGATCTCGCTGCCGTGCTCGCGGAAGGCGGCCGCGGCGGCTTCGAGATCATTATACGGAAGCGTGATGGTGCAGCCCGCATACTGCGGCGGCACGCCCGGACTCGTCGGCACCCCGAGCGTCATCGCGCCCGAGCCCGCCTTCACCAGCAGGCCGTCGGCGTGCCCGTGGTAGCACCCCTCGAACTTCACGATCAGCGGCCGATCCGTCCACGCGCGCGCCAGCCGGATCGCGCTCATGACCGCCTCGGTGCCGGAGTTTACCAGGCGCACGCGCTCGATCGACGGAAACGCGCGCATGATCATCTTCGCCAGCCGCGATTCCTTTTCGGTCGGGATGCCGAAACTGGTTCCCTCGGCCGCCGTCTTTCGCAATCGGGCAACGACCTCTTTATGGGCGTGCCCGAGGATCAACGGCCCCCACGAGCACACGTAGTCGATATACTCGTTGCCGTCGACGTCCCAGATGCGGCTTCCCTTGCCTCTTTCAACAAATATCGGCGAGCCGCCGACCCCTTTGAACGCGCGCACCGGGCTGTTCACGCCGCCCGGCATCAGCCGCTGCGCCTGCTTCCACAACTGCTTCGACTTCGTCATCTTTCTTGCAGCCATGCATTCCCCCCGACGTTAGCTCAATTCCTGAAGCATGTACCCATCTCCCCGGGATAAATATTTGAGGCTGTGTCGCGGTATTGGAGAGCGGCCGGCGATCGCTGAATCGGCTAAAAATACCGCGGACTGGTTTTCTTGAACTCGCGCGTGCTGAACACGAGCTTGAACCGGTCGATGCCGACCTCGGCCGCGAGACGTTTCGCGGTCTTCTCGCAGAAGGCGCGCGTGCGCCCGTGAACCATCGTGTACAGGTTGTAGGGCCACTCCGCAAAGCGGGGGCGCGCGTAGCAGTGCGTGATCTCCGGCGCCGACGCCAGCATTCGGCCGACTTCCTCGATCCGATCCTCCGGCACGTCCCACACGATCATGCCGTTGGCGTCGACCCCGGCCGCACGGTGCGCGATCATCGCGCCCATCCGCCTCAGCAGGCCCTTCTCAAGATATCCCCGGACCCGCGCGAGCAGCTCTTCTTCGGTGACACCCAGTTCCTCGGCTATCTGCCGGTACGGCTCCCTGGTGTGCGGAAGGTCGCCGGAAAGCGCATTGATGATTTTATGATCGAGGGGGTCGAGTTTCATTCGCCGTCGTTCTCCAGATCGAAGTCCACCTTGATCTTGAACAGGTGTGATGCGGGAAGGTTGAGCGGCTTGAGGCCGGTCCGCCGCCCGATCTCGCCGAGCGTCTCCTCTATCTTCTTCTCGGACTGCTCGATCAGCGTGAACCAGACGTTGTAGGCGCCCTCGCGCTCATAATTGTGGGTCACGCCGGTGTAGCCGTTGACGATCGAAACGACCTCGGAAAGGCGCTCCTTCGGGACGCTGAGCGCGACGAGGGTGCTCTTGTAGCCGACCTTTCGCGAGTCGAAGCTGCCGCCGAGGCGCCGGATGATCCCCGTTTTGCGGAGGTGTTCGACTGCATGAAACACGTCGTCCTCGGACGAACCGATCCGCCGGGCAAGCTCCCGGTAGGGATGAGGCGAGATGGGGAATTCCTGCTGGATGACCTTCAGGACTTCCTGCTCGATTCTCTTGAATGCAGTCATGCCGTCCATATTTGGTTAGAGAGACAAGAGGCCGCGCGAGCGAGTCTTTCTCACCCGGAGCCCGGATACACGCAGTAGGGCTCTTCCGCAAGGTAATTGCCGGTCCGCGCGTACGCGCGCGCCCTGCAGCCGCCGCACACTTTCAGGTAGCGGCACTTCCCGCACTTGCCCTCGTAGCGGCTGAAGTCGCGCAGCTCGTTGAAGACCTTCGAGTTCTCCCACGCCGCGCGAAAGCCCTCCGCGCGCACGTTGCCGCAGTCGAGCTCGAGGTATCCGCACGGCGAGAGCGTGCCGACGTGCGAGATGAAACAGAAAGCGACGCCGCCGAGACAGCCGCGCGTCACGGCGTCCATCCCGTAGGTCTCGAAGCTCACCTCTTTGCCCTCGGCCGCCGCCCGCTGGCGCAGAATGCGGTAAAAATGCGGGGCGCACGTCGCCTTGAGCTGGAGCGGAGTCTTCTCGCGCTGCTCATAGAACCAGTTCAGCGTCCGCTCGTATTCCTCGGGAGGGATTTCCTGTTCCTCGAGATCTTTCCCGCGGCCCGTCGGGACCAGGAGAAAAATGTGGTGGGCGACCGCCCCCAGATCGACCGCCAGCTTCAGGATGTCGCCGATCTCGTGCAGGTTGATCCTGGTGATCGTGGTGTTGAGCTGGAACGGAAGTCCGGCCTTCTTCGCCGCCTCGATCCCCCGCATCGCGCCCGCAAACGCGCCCGGCACCTTCCGGAACGCGTCGTGCGTCTCCGCGGTCGAGCCGTCGATGCTGACGCTGATGCGCTGGATGCCGTGCTCGACCAGCCGGCGCGCAGTCGGCTCATCCAGCAGAACACCGTTGACCGCCATCGTCATCTTCATCCCGAGAGACTGCCCGTAGCGAAGGATCTCGAAGATGTCCGTGCGCAGCAGCGGCTCGCCGCCGGTGAAGATGATGATCGGGTCGCTGAACGAGTGGATCTCGTCGAGAACCTTCTTGCATTCCCCGGTCGAGAGCTCGTTCGGATACGGGCCCCGCTCGGCCGACGCGCGGCAGTGGATGCAGGCGAGATTGCACGAGCGCGTGATCTCCCACGCGACCAGCCGCAGCTCCGATTTCCCGCCCGGATGCCCGCCGTGAGCGTGTCGTTTTTTTTGTTCAACGGTCATAAAGAATAAAATACAAAGTTTTGAAATTAACCACAGAGGCACCAAGGCACCAAGAAAACCGAAAAGTCACGCCTCGTTGTGTCTTGGTGGTGTGCTTATCCCGGAATCCAGAACCTGGGCCGGATTCCGACGCGAATCCAAATCCAAAACATGTCCCGGACTCCGATCCGGGATCCAAAATTCTTACAGCCACCGCGCCGCTTCCAGCGCGTAATAGGTGAGAATGATGTCGGCGCCCGCCCGCTTGATGCCGGTGAGCATCTCCAGAACGATCTTCTGTTCGTCGACCCAGCCTTTCGCCGCGGCCGCCTTGATCATGGCGTATTCGCCGCTCACGTTGTAAGCCGCGACCGGATACCCAAATTCCTGTTTCACGCGATAGATGATGTCGAGGTACGGCAGCGCCGGCTTCACCATCACGATGTCGGCGCCCTCCTCGATATCGAGCGCGACCTCTCTCAGCGCCTCATCCGAATTCGGCGGGTCCATCTGATACGAGCGCCGGTCGCCGAACTGCGGCGGCGACTCGGCCGCGTCGCGGAACGGCCCGTAGAAGGCCGAGGCGTATTTGGCCGCATAGGCCATGATGGGGATATGCTCGAAGCCGCTATCGTCGAGCGAAGCCCTGACCGCGCCGATGCGGCCGTCCATCATGTCGCTCGGCGCCACCATGTGCGCGCCGGCCTGGACGTGCGAGAGCGCCATCTTCGCAAGCAGCTCGAGCGTGGCGTCGTTATCGACCGAAAATCCGCCGCCGCGCTCTTTCCTGACCACCCCGCAGTGGCCGTGGTCGGTGTACTCGCACAGGCAGACATCGGTGACGATGACAAGATCCTCCACCTTGTCCCGGATCGCCCTGATCGCCTTCGCGACGATGTTATCCTTCTTGTACCCGTGCGTCCCGCGCGCATCTTTCGCTTCGGGAATCCCGAAGAGGATGATCGCGGGAACGCCGAGATCGGCCGCCTTGCGCGCCTCCTTCACCGCTTCATCCACCGAGAGCTGAAATATGCCCGGCATCGACGATATCTTGTTGCGAACGCCCCTGCCCGGCCGCACGAACAGCGGCATGATCAGGTCGTCCGTCGAGAGGCGGGTCTCCCGGATCATGCGCCTGAGGTTCTCGTTCGCCCTCAACCTGCGCGGGCGGTAGATCGGGTATCTCATTTCTTTTTCCCCCACAGAGGCAGAAGCCCCGGCGCCCATTATCCTTTGATAAGATCTCTTGCCAGACCGCGCGCGCGTTCGCGAGAGGCGGGTCCTTTTTATTCCATGATCTCGCGGTCGGACAGGTAGCAGGCCGGGTCGTCCCCCCACATGTCTCCGCAGGTGGCCTCGGCCCGGATGCGGCAGCCGCCGCAAATGGTCTTGTATTTGCACGAGCCGCACCGCTTGCCGCGGATGTGCTCGTGCAGGTGTTTGAGTTTCTGCAGGAACTCGTTGTTCGGGTCGGTCCATATCTCCGAGAAGCGGCGCTCCTTCACGTTGCCGAGCGTGACGTGGTTCCAGAACTGGCAGGCGTGCACGTCGCCTCTCCAGTCGACGTTCGCGAACTTGCGCCCGGCGGAGCAGCCGCCATGCCGCTTCTGCAGCTCGGTTATCTCGAGCGCCCGGTCCGGATTGAGGTCGCGGATATGTTTTTCGAGCATCACGCCGTCGGCGTGGTTGTCGGTGGTGAGGATCTCGGTCTCGACGCCGCGCCGATGCCAGTCGTACGTCTTCTCGATCAGCTTCTCGGCCACGCGGCGCGTCTGCTCGGGCGAAAGGTCCTGCTTCGCCAGCTCGCGCCCGCGCCCGGAATAGACGAGGTGATACATGCAGAAGCGCGGGATCTTGTGCCGCTCGACGATGTCGAGAACCGCCTCGAGGTCGCCGTAATTATGCTGATTGATCGTGAGCCGGACGCCCGCCTTCACTCCGGCGCGCGTGCAGTTCTCGATCCCGCGCATCGCCCCCTCGAAAGCCCCCTTCTTGCGGCGGAACCGGTCGTGTGTCTCCGGAGCGCCGTCGATGCTGATGCCGACGTACGAGAAGCCGACCTCGGCGATGCGCGCGGCCGCGCGCTCGTCGATCAGCGTCCCGTTTGAGGAGATCACGGCGCGAATGCCCTTCGCGATCGCGTACTCGCCGAGCTCGAAGATGTCCTTGCGCAGGAGCGGCTCGCCGCCGGAAAACAGCAGGACGGGCGACCCGATCTCGGCGAGGTCGTCGATCATCGCCTTCGCCTGATCGGTCGTCAATTCGCCCGCGTATTCCTTATCCTCCGAATCGAGATAGCAGTGAAGGCACCGCAGGTTGCAGCGGCGCGTCGTGTTCCACGCCACCAGCGGCCGCTCGGCCGTCGTGAACTGCAGCATGTGGGCGGGAACGCCGGCGTCGCCGCGGCGGCTGTAATTAAGGGCCTCGCCGATCGTGGCAACGCCGCAGAGCAGTTTCGTGAAACCTATCATTGTGGTACGTATCCCCCAAAAAAATCAAACGGCAAGAACCCATCACACTGAAAGCCGGCTTGGCACCCAGCGCTGCGAATTGCCAACCGGCCACCGAGTTATTTTAGCACTAATTTTCGGCTCATGTCAACGAAAACGGTACGAAAACGGCGGCGTTCATTGACAATGCCCGCGGGCCGGAATAGAATACGAGGCGTCGAGGCCGGAGCCCCTCCGGCAGGCATGCATCTGAACTGTCATTCAAAAAAGTTATCTTAAGGGAACAGGAAGAGATGGACAGGATTCACGTCGCGTTCCTGTGGCATATGCACCAGCCGCTCTACAAGGAACCCGCCGGCGGCTCGTATGCGCTTCCCTGGGTGCGCCTGCACGCGATCAAGGGATACAACGACATGCTGTCGGTGCTCGACGACTTCCCGCGCGTGCGCCAGACGTTCAATTTCTCGCCCTCGCTCCTGGTGCAGCTCGAGGATTACGCCGCCGGAACGGCCACTGACGCGTTCCTTGAGCTCTCCCGCAAGCCGGCCGGCGAGCTCGAGCCCGCCGAGCGCGCGTTCATCCTCGAGCATTTCTTCTCGGCCAACTGGGAGACCATGGTCTTTCCCCACCCGCGCTACCGCGAGCTGCTCGAGAAGCGCGGGCTGCGCGCGGCGCCCGAGGAGCTGAAGGAGCGGCAGGCCCTTTTTGCCGACGACGAAATTCGGGACCTTCAGGTCTGGTACAACCTGACATGGTTCGGTTACGCGGCCCGCGAAAAGGACGCCGATCTGCGGGGGCTGATCGCCCGGCGCCGCGGCTTCAGCGAAACGGAAAAACACTTCGTGCTCGACCGCCAGATCGAGCTGATCCGCTCGCTCCTGCCGCGGTATCGAAAGGCGCAGGAGGAGGGCCGGATCGAGATATCGGTCAGCCCGTATTATCACCCGATCCTGCCGCTCCTGTGCGACCACGAGTCGGCGCGCGAGGCGATGCCCGACGTCAGGCTGCCGAAGGAGCGGTTCCGGCATCCGGAGGACGCGCGCTGGCACGTCCAGCGCGCGGTCGAGACCGCAGAGCGCATCTTCGGCCGGCGCCCGCGCGGCATGTGGCCGTCGGAGGGCTCGGTGAGCGTCGAGGCCGCCGAGATCATCGCCGGCGCCGGAATCGAATGGATCGCGACCGACGAGGACATCCTGCTCGCCACGCTCGGGCGCCAGCGGAGCGCCGAGATCATCTACGCGCCCTACCGGCTCCAGCTCGGCGAGAAGGGTCTCAGCATCGTGTTCCGCGACCGCGGCCTCTCGGACCTCATCGGGTTCACGTACGCAAAGAATCCGCCCGCCGCGAGCGGGCGCGATCTTGGCAACCACCTGCAGAACATCCACGCCCACCTGCGCCCGTCCTCCGGCGAGCACCTGGTCAGCATCATCCTCGATGGTGAGAACCCGTGGGAATACTACGCCGACGGCGGCAGCGTCTTTCTGCGCGAGCTGTATTCGCTCATCTCGCAATCGAGCGCGATCGACGCCGTCACCATCGGCGATTACCTCGAGCGCTTCCCGCCGCGCATGAGGATCGGGCGCGTCTTCAGCGGCTCATGGATCGGGCGAAGCTTCAATATCTGGATCGGACGGAAAGAGGACAACCTCGCCTGGGACCTGCTCGCACGCACGCGCGACGTCATCCTCCGCGAGCAGACGCGCCGGCCCGATCTCGCGCCGCAAACCCTGAGCGCCGCCTGGGAGCACCTGTACGCGGCCGAGGGCAGCGACTGGTTCTGGTGGTACGGCGACGACTTCACCTCCGCCTACGACAGCGAATTCGACCGCCTCTTCCGCGCGCACCTGCAGGAAGCCTACCGGCTGTTGGACGTCCAGCCGCCGACGGCGCTCGGCGAGCCGATCATCAACCGGGGCGCCGCCCGGCCGACCGAGCAGCCGAGCGGGCTGCTCAATCCCTCGATCGACGGGCTGATCACCCATTACTACGAATGGATCGCGGCCGGCAGCTTCGATATCCTGCGCTCCGGCGGCGCGATGAACATCTCGCAGCCGCTCGTCTCGCGCATCTGCTGGGGATGCAGCCTCGAAAGCCTCTTCTTCCGGATCGATACGACCTCGCCCCCGCGCGATGAGGAGCTCCGGGGGATCGCGCTCGAGCTTCACCTCGAAGCCCGCTGCCGCACCCGCATCGAGGTCCGCTTTCCCGATTCCGGCCGCGTCGAGCACGCCGTCTGGCAGAGCGCCGACGGCGAGCAGTGGAACCCCGCCGAGGCGGCCGTTCGGCTCGCCGCGGAGAAAACCGTCGAGCTGTCGATCGGGCTCGCTTCGCTCGGGCTTGCGGAGGGAGACCTCGCCAGGTTTCACGTCTCAGTGCGCAGGGGATACCTCGAGGTCGAGCGCTGGCCGCGCACCGGCTATCTCGAGCTCTCGGTGCCGGGGCCTGATTACGAAGCGACCATGTGGATGGCCTGAAACCTGCCGGGCGCACGGCGTAACCGCGACCAAATTCCTGGAACACGAATGACGTCATTCAACGCATGAAACGAATATTACCGATCGAGCGTCACGCGGGTTCAATGAAAGATACACAAAAAGGAGAAGAAAAGGATTCCTCAACAGGAGGTAACGGAGGAAACGGAGCACAAAGAATATCTTTTCCCTCCGTTGTCTCTGTTGGTCCCGCGCGGCGCGGGATTTGAAACTTTTCTTCACTGCTGTCCAAGATAATTCCAATATGGCCTTTTGATTCACAAAAACCCATATCTTAAAAGGCGGATTGGAGTGACTAATTTGAGGCTGTCTTTATAAAAGCTTTCTTCACCGCGGAGACGCGAAGAGCGCAGAGAAAGACAGTGCATAACTGGACCTCTTAAATTCTCCTTTTATCCCGTCTTTGCGGCCTCTACCGCCTTTGCGGTTCAATGAAATTGTCAGCATCCATTGACAGTTTTTTCCGAAACGGGAAAGCTATCTTGGACGACGGTGACGTTTCTTCTTGAATCTGTACATCGAAGAAACCTCATTTTCAGGCGGACAGGGGGAACCCTGAAAAATCGTAGGGCTTTAACCTCCTCTGAGACGTCGTTCTCAGTTTATCTTGGACAGCAGCGACAGAAATTCAAGATTTTGCAATGCAAAAGAGATATCCTGAATCCCTTCGTTCGAGGCATTCGTCAAAAAAAATCTTTGCGACCTCCGCGCCTCTGCGGTTAGATACTGTTTTCAAATGCGATTGCTTGCTTTCTTGTTCCAAAAGCCAGACGAGAAATTCTGACCTTTTTGGCAAGAATTGAGGAAGGAAGAGCGATGGCCACAGACGACATCGACCTCTTTCGCGACTCGCTCGCGCGGGAGGCGGCCCGCCTCCGCCTGCCACTGCCTGAGCCGGTTCTTGACTCCTGCGCCGCCTATTACCGGCTGCTCGCCCGCTGGAACGCGCGCCTTCGCCTCGTCGGCAGCACCGAACCCGGGAGGGCCGCCTGCGAGCTGTTTGCCGACTCGTTTGTCGCCTCGTCGTTCGCGGGCGAATTTCTCCGGGTCCCGCGGATGATCGACATCGGCGCGGGCGCCGGTTTCCCGGGAATGGCGGTCAAGCTGCTCCATCCGGAGCGGCCGCTTGCCTGTATTGAGGCAATAACAAAAAAGACTAGTTTTCTTAAAACGCTCCGCCGTGCCCTGTCCCTCGACAACGTCGATATCCTCGCCGGGCGCGCGGAGCGGTGCGCCCATGAGGGCGCCTTCAGAGAGCGGTTCGACCTCGCGTTCTGCCGCGCCGTCGCGAGCCCGGCCGCGGCGATCGAGCTGGGGACTCCGTTCATCCGGGTGGGCGGCATGCTGGTCCTCCAAGCGGGCGCGCTCGGGGCGGACGAGATCGAATCGGTCTCAAAAGCGGCCGGCGAAACAGGCGCAAGTTTAGAAGATACAATGTCTTATGATCTATCCTGCTCGCCCCGCAGGCGGCTGCTCCTCAGGATAAAGAAGACCTGCCCGACCCCGGCAATTTACCCGCGCTCAATGAATGCGATCCGAAGGCGCCCCCTCGCCTGAAGTGGTGTTTCACGTGGAACAATACCGATTGTGCTTGACTTTTGGATGGGCCGGCTCTACAATCGGGAAATAAGATTTTTCTCAACCGGGAGGGTGAGCATGAGGCTGATCGCCGTCGCCAATCAAAAGGGCGGCGTGGGAAAAACGACTACGTCGGTGAATCTGGCGGCATGTCTTGCAACGGCCGAGAAGAAGACTCTCCTCATCGATCTCGATCCGCAGGCGAACGCGACCAGCGGATTCGGAATCGATCGCAAGGCGCAGCGGCCGACGGTGTATGAGTTTCTGATCTCAGGGGCGTCCTTCGACCAGGTTGTTCTCCGCGAGATCCTGCCTCAGCTCGATATCATGCCATCGGGGCCGGCCCTTGCCGGCGCGCAGGTGGAGCTGCTCCAGCTTGAGCGTCCGGAGCAGCGCCTCCGGATGGTCCTCGGCCCGGCGCTCGCCCCGCGCGTGCGCGTGAACGAGATCGCGCTGGGCGCCGTGCTGCCGCCGG
>QZKU01000045.1 GCA_003598085.1 Candidatus Abyssobacteria bacterium SURF_5 | reverse complement strand
CAACCCGCACATCCCTTGGCTTTATGACTTCAAACTCGACTTTCGATTCAAATGAAGAGATGAAAATGTAAAATAAACTGTTTCAATAAAATCTCTGCGTGCGCAGGAATGACGAAAGACGAAGGTCAGTATGACGCGGGTAAAGCCGCGCATCCTGGATTCCTGACGGCAATGCGGCAGGGCGGGCGGACATAGACAGGCGCGGGCGACCCACCGGGTCGCCCCTACGGTGGGAATGAATTGCGCGCGAGGCGCGGGCGGGTTTGAAACCCGCCCCTACAGCGGCATTGACGGGCTGGTTGGGAAGGCAGGGGCGCGGGCGGCCACATGGGGCCGCCCCTACGGGTTGGTTATTGACATGACAGAATCATAAGGAATATAATGGTTTACGAGAGACCGGCCGGGAGATCGGCCAGGGTGTAACTGAGTGTGGTTCCCCCTTTTCGTTCGGGTCGGGGACGACCCGGCGAGAAGGGTTTTTTGGTATGTTTTCGGCAGGAAGGCAGGAAAAATTATCGATGGCGAAAAAAGTGCTGAATGAAGCCGAAAAGAAGATGGAGGAACTGGTATCGCTCTGCAAGAGGCGTGGCTTCATCTTTCAGAGCAGCCTGATTTACGGCGGCATCAACAGTTGCTGGGATTACGGTCCGCTGGGCGTTGAGTTGAAGAACAACATCAAGCGCTACTGGTGGAAGGTGATGACGCAGGATCGCGACGACATCGAAGGGCTGGATGCAAGCATCATCATGCATCCGCGCGTGTGGGAGGCATCGGGCCACGTCGCCGGCTTCACCGATCCACTGGTTGACTGCAAGCAGTGCAAACACCGGTTTCGCGCCGATGAGGTTGGGGAAAGGTGTCCGGACTGCGGCGGCGAGCTGACGGAAGCGCGCCAGTTCAATCTGATGTTCAAGACGTTTATCGGACCGGTGGAGGAAGAGGCGGCGGTGGTGTATCTTCGGCCGGAAACGGCGCAGGGGATATATGTCAATTTCCTGAATGTGATGGGGCCGTCGCGCCAGAAGATACCGTTCGGCATCGCGCAGATCGGCAAGGCCTTCCGCAACGAGATCACGCCGGGCAACTTCGTTTTCCGGATGCGCGAGTTCGAGCAAATGGAGATGCAATATTTTGTTCGGCCGGGCGCCGACGATCAGTGGTTTGACTACTGGCAGGGGCGGCGCATCCAGTGGTATTACGATCTCGGCATACGGAAAGAGAAGCTGCGTTTTCACCAGCATGCGCCGCATGAGCTGGCGCATTACGCGCGCAAGGCCTTCGACATTGAGTATGAATTCCCGTTCGGCTGGAAAGAGCTCGAGGGGATTCACAACCGCGGCGATTTCGACCTTTCGCGCCACCAGGAATATTCGGGCAAGGACCTGACGTACTTTGACCAGGAGCTGAACCAGCGATATATCCCGTACATTATTGAGACGTCGGCCGGGGTCGACCGGACGCTGCTTACGTGTCTGGTGGACGCTTATGAGGTCGAGAATCCGGGCACGAAAGAAGAGCGGACGGTTCTCCGGTTATCGCCGAAGATCGCGCCGGTCAAAGCGGCGATCCTGCCTCTGGTGAACCGGGACGGCATGCCGGAACTGGCGAAGAAAATTGCGGACGAACTGCGTCCTCATCTCAAGATATTCTTTGATGCAGGCGGATCGATCGGGCGGCGCTACAGGAGGCAGGACGAGGCGGGGACGCCGTTCGGCATCACGGTTGACTCTCAGACGCTTGAGGACGAGACGGTAACGTTGCGGGAGCGCGATTCGATGGTGCAGGAGCGGCATAAGATTTCGGAAATCAAACAAGAGTTGCTGAAGAGAATCGCCTTGTAAGAAACCAAATCGATGCGAATCGGAGTGTTGTCCGATACTCATAATCACCTCAGCCCAAAAATTTTCGACGTCTTTGCGGGTGTCGATCAAATAATGCATGCCGGCGACATCGTCTCGATGGACATCATTATCGAGCTGAGCGCGATCGCTCCCGTCATTGCCGTTTGCGGAAACATGGACTCGCCGGAGATTGCCGCGCGCTACCCGCAGGATCAGCGCGTAGTGTTGGCGGGAGTGGACATTTTCATGACTCACAATGGCGGGATGCTATTGCGCAGTCCGAAGTTGTTCGAGGCCCGATGCGGGCCGAAGCGTCCCGATGTTTTCATCTGGGGGCACACGCACCGAGTTGAAAACAGGTGGATCGACACGATGCTCAGCTTGAATCCGGGGTCGGCCCGGGCGATGCTGGGATTGTCTGCGTCGGTGGCTCTTTTGGAGCTGCATCCGCACAAGATGCCTCAGGCTGAGATAATAAGGTTGTAAATTGGCGTCGGGTAATAGCGGGAAGCCGATGAAGGTATTCTTGGGAGAAACCCGATTTTTATTGGTGCGCAAGACGCTTCTGGGGCATCTGCAAGTAAGTTCAGGGACTACGCCTTCAGGCGGTCCACACCAATTGCGACCGGCGTGAAGAAGGCCAGCGTCTCCATCCGCTAAAGGAAACCGGAAGGCACTCCTTTACCTTCAGGAACTGGAGGTTCTCCTACTCCCTCAATGGCCGTGGGTTCTACCAGGGCAGGGTTTTATTCGGCTTTCAAGACGTTTGAGGCTTGCAGACCCTTGGGGCCTTCGATAATATCGAACGTTACCTTTTCGTCCTGCTGGAGGGTTTTAAAACCCGCGCCTTTAATCGCGGTGTAGTGGACAAAGACGTCGTCGCCTTCCTCGCGTTTAATGAACCCGAACCCTTTTTTGTTGTCGAACCACTTTACCAAGCCCACGGGTGCCATCTACCTGTTACCTCCTCGCATTTACCCTTCGGCGCGTACAAACGCCAAAAAAAAACGCAGAACTATGCTTTCATAATTCTGCGCATTCTCTCACACATCGCATACAAAACCGGGAACATTAATTAACTGATCTGAGAATTTGTAGGAATATATCACATAGATTTCACTTTGTCAAGTAAAATTTCACTGCAACTAAAGAATATGGGGAAATTGTGCAATTAGGAGAGTTGAAAGCTTTTCCAGCATCGGGCAAAACTTCCAATTTGACAAGGATTTCCGGCGCTTGAAGCATCCCGTTGGCGGATTAAGCAACAATGGCTGAGGGAGATTTTGGAAATCTAAAGATGTTGAATGCAGTGATAATTACGTCAAAGTCTTGATCGAGCGCGCGAGAATCTGGATGAGGTGAACGGCTTTTTTATCGCTTCCGGATCGCGCGAACAGGTCGTTCAATTGCAAGATGCATCCCGGGCAGGCGCTTACGACTTCCCTGACGCTTAGGGCGTCAAGGGATTGCAGCTTTTTCTGGGCTATGGCTTCGGAGAAATCGGGGAAGGTCAGGGAGAAGGCGCCGCCCAGAGCACAGCAGTACATTTCGCCGGGCGTTTCCTGAAAATGGCATACGTCTGAGAGCAGTTTCCGCGGCTCCGCGATGACTCCCTGCCCCCATCGGAGGTGGCAGGGGTCGTGGTATGTTACGGAATCCTGCAGTCGCCCATAATCCAACTTGACGTGCCGAACGAGGAATTCAGAAAGATCGAGCATGGGAACTCCAAAAGGGTTCTCCGAAGAATCAAGGAGCTGCGGATATTCGCGTTTCAACATGGTTCCGCATGAGGCGCAGAGAGTAATGACATAATCGCAGCCGGCTTCCCGGAAATGCTCCTGGTTCCGCCGGGCGAGCATGCGGGCGGCCTCGACGTCGCCGAGCGCGACCGCGGGAGTTCCGCAACAGAGCTGTTGCTCCGGAATGATGGTTTGAATCTGTGCGCGCCGGAGAAGCTGAATAGTTGCATCGATAAAATCCGGATACACGTAATTGATGAGACATCCGACGAAAATGCCGACGCGCAGGCGGGCGTTTTCGACTCTCGCCGGTTTGGAATAAGCTTCAAGGGCGGATATCTTAGCGAGCGGCGGCAGCCATTTGCCTCCTTTGAACAAGAGAGGGAGATGACGCAGATTTCCTTTTCGCCGGGCGGGCGCAAGCCTTTGTCCAAGAGCTGCGATCCTGATCACTGAATTGAACCGGCGCCTGTACGGAAGCACGTGACGGAAGAAGAAGGATGCTCCGGCAGGGAGGCCGACTTCTTTGGCTATCTGCGAGCGCGCCGCCTTCAGCACCTCGGTAAATTCGACGCCGGAAGGGCAAATGCCGGAGCAGCGGCGGCACATCAGGCATGCCGCCATGATCGCGGCGATCTCATTCGAGGCGGATATTTGGTTTTTGCGAAGCGCATCCGCCAGGAGAATCCGTCCGCGGGCGACAAATGCCTCGTCCTTTACGACGTCAAAGACGGGGCAGACGGAGCGGCACTTGCCGCAGCGGGCGCATTTCTCCAATTGCTGAAGGGCTATGTCAGGGAATTCTGCAGTCACTGGCGATCTAGATGAATTTTCCGGGGTTCAGGATGTTATTCGGGTCGAGGATTTTCTTGATGGCGGCCATGACTTTGTATTCGTTCTCCCCCACCTCGAGCCCGAGATATCGCATCTTTGTGAGGCCGATGCCGTGTTCGGCCGAGAGAGTTCCGCCGAGCGAGACGGCGGCGGCGAAGATTTCGGAGACGGCAAGCTCGGCCTTCTTCATCAGTTCCTGATCGTCCCGCTCGAGCATTACGTTCACGTGCAGACTGCCGTCGCCGATGTGTCCGAAATTGACGATGAGGAGCGAATGTTTGAGGCCGATCTCCTCGATCATTCTTACCATTTCCGGCAGTCGCGACCGCGGCACGCAAATATCCTCATTCAATTTTATGCGGCCGAATTGGTAGAGGGCGGGCGAAATCGCCTTCCGCAGGGCCCAGAACTGGTCGCGTTCGCTTTCGGAAGCCGCCCGTCTCGCAATGATCGCGCCGTTTTTCTTGCAGATGGCAGTCACGCGGTCGGCATCGAGCTGAGTGATCTCGCGCGGGCCGTCGACCTCGAAGAGGCACACGATTCCTTCAGCGGGCAAGGCCTGGTTTTTGTTGTACTTGCCGGCGCACTCGACGGCTTTTTCATCCATCAGCTCAGCCGCTCGCGGGACAATTCCGGAGGCAAACATTTCGCAGACGGCCGCGATCGCCTGATCGGCGTTTTGAAATTGAGCCAGCACGGTATCAACAGATTCCGGCAGAGGGACGAGCCGGAGCAGGGTTTCGGTGAAGAGGCAAAGCGTGCCTTCGGACCCGACGAAGAGCCCGAGCAGATCGTAGCCGGTGACGCTCTTAGGCGCGCCCGAGCCGACGCGAAGAACATCTCCGTTCGCCAACACCACTTCCAGCGCCAGAACGTAGTTTCGAGTTGACCCGTATTTTGCTCCGCGCAGCCCGCCGGAATTTTCAGCGACGTTTCCGCCGATGGTGCAGAAGTCGCTGCTGGCGGGATCGGGCGGATAAAACAGGCGCTGGGCCTCGACTTGCTTCTGCACATCTCGGACAACCACTCCCGGCTCGACCGTAGCTGTCATGTTATCGGGATCGATCCGCAAAATGCGGTTCATCAATTCGAAATCGAGGACGAGGCCGCCGCGAACGGCAACCGCTCCCCCGCTCAAGCCCGAGCCCGCCCCTCTCGCGTAAACGGGAATTCTCTGTTCATTCGCGAGGGCGAGAATCCGAGAAACCTGCTCGGCAGTGGCGGGGCGTGCAATCAGATCGGGCAGCGCGCCCGTTTGGCGGGACGCATCGGAAGCGTAGACGATGCGCTTTTCGACCGAGTCGAAGAGATTTGCTTCCCCAACGATGGATCGAAGTTCCTTAATTGTTCGTGAATTAATGCTCATTCGCGTGTTCCGGCACTTTGGCGGGATTGGCATAGCAATAGATGCAGCCGTGGGGACAGTGATGGTACCAGCCGATGTCGAAGCTTTCGGTGCAGCCGCAATCGGCTCGTTGATCCTTGGCCTTTGCGGTTGAACACGGAAGCCGCTCCGGGTGCAACTCAGCCAGCAACTCTCCATCGATGCAGCGAGATACCGGCAGCCCCGGCACGCTGCAGCAATTCAGTTTGATGTTGTACCGGCTGGAAAGGTTCAGAAGATGGCGATATTCCTGGTCGCGCTCCTCCCGAGATAGGGGCATTTCAGATAACCCATTGCGGCGGAGGCGCGAGACCATTTTCCTATACGCGCACATCCAACTGATGGAAAAGGTGAGGATACCGAGCTCGGCTGCAGCGGCAGCGATTTCCTCGAACTTATCGAGATTGCAGTACGTGCGCCCGTCGTCCGCCTGCAGATGCACTATTGGATCAAACCTGATTCGGATGCGTTGCGGGCTTCCGATGAAATCGACCAGCGGCCCGAGCAGACCGAGCATTTGACGAGCGGGGGGAACATTCGGCTCGAGCAAGGTCGAGCCGAGGCCGGTGATGGTGAAATGGAGGTAGAGAGCGTAGCGACCGAGCGTGCGGCGAAGGACGTCATGCTCCAGCAGGTTTGACGGGTTTTTCGTCCAGAGAACGACGGTGTGCGTCTCTTCGGGCGGGCATTTTTCCTCAAGCAAGGCCGCCAGTTGATCCGGGAATCCGGCGACCATATCGATTCGCCTGCTGGCGGAAATGACTCGTTTCAGGGGTGTTCTTGCTTCTAGCATGCTATCGGTCGGTACAAATCTTCTTGGTTTTATAGGTGATCAGGGCGATATCGATGAGATGATCGCACAGTTGCGAGAGAGACATGCCGGCCGCCCGCGCCGCCTTGGGGAAGAGTGAAGCTTCAGTGAGCCCGGGGATCGTATTGGTTTCGAGAACGTACAGCGATTGACCGTTCAGGATCATGTCGGTCCGCGACAGTCCTCCGCATCCGAGCGCGCGGTGCGCCTTGATCCCGAGCTGTTGGGCTTTTTTCGTGAGTTTTTCGTCTATACGCGCGGGAGTGATCTCATCGGATCCGCCCGGAGCATATTTGGCTTCGTAATCAAAATACGTCGAGCTTTTCGGTACGATCTCGACCAGCGGGAGGGCCGTGGGTTTCTTGCCCGGCCTGTTCCCCAGAATGGGGCTTGTAATCTCGCGACCGGCGATAAATTGTTCGATCAGCACCTCGTTATCGTATTTGAGGACGAGATCGACTGCTTCGATAAAGCTGTTCCTGTCGGAGGCGATTTTTATGCCGACGCTCGAGCCGAGGCGCGGCGGCTTGGTGACGCACGGGAATCCGAGGCGTCGCTCGACCTTCTCGAGGAGTCTCATTCTTTTCTTTGGCCAGTCTTGCTCATCGAACACGAGGTAGCGCGGCGTGGGAATCCGGTGATGGATGTAGATTTCCTTGCAGCGGATTTTGTTCATGGAGATGGCGCTTGCCTCCACGTTCGAGCCGGTATACGGCAAATCGAGCACTTCGAGCAGACCCTGGATCGTGCCGTCCTCGCCGTAGGGACCGTGCATCGCCAGGAAAACGACGTCAACCTTTTCAGATGCGGTTCTGCTGAGTGCGGAGCCGGTTTCCAGCGGGACGAGTTCGTTTCCGGTCGAATCGTGCTTCAGGTATTCTGGCAAGAGTTCGGCCACCGGCATGCCGTCGGAGAGGTATCCCTGCGGGATGAGCCAGGCGCCGTCCCGGGTAATGGTGATCGGTTTCACGTTGTAGCGAGAGAGATTCAGATTCCGGATGACCATCGTACCGGACTGGATTGAGACATCGTGTTCCGCGGTTCGCCCGCCCATTACGACAGCCACATTGATTTTTCTGTCACCCACCCGACTGTTCCTTTCGTTTTGACTAGGCCACATTTACCGGTCTTCGGGCCACTCACCCGAGAAGACTTCAGTCGCCGGACCGGTCATCGTGATATTGCCGCCTTCGGGCCACCTGATGTGGAGCCGGCCGAGGCGCACGTGCACCGTCACATCGCGGTCCGTAAATCCATTGCGGATCGAAGCGACGGCCGAAGCCGAAGAGCCGCTTCCGGAAGCGAGCGTTTCTCCGCAGCCGCGTTCCCAGATTCTCATACGGATATTTTTCCTGTCGATGATCTGGACGAATTCGACATTTGTCCGGTTTGGGAACAGGGGGCTGCGCTCGATGAGCGGACCCGTCCTTGCGACCGGCGCCTTCTCGACGTTCTTGACAAACAAGACGGCATGCGGATTTGTGGTGGACAGGGCGGTGATTTTAAAGTTTTTTCCATTCACGCTGATCGGCTCATTAATGACTTCAGTTTCATCGCCAATCATGGGGATCTCGCTGCGTTTGAATTTAGGAGCGCCCATATCGACGGTGACGGCGACCACTTTGCCGTCCTCGACCGATAATATCTGCCGGTTCAGCCCCCCGAGCGTTTCGACGACGAATTCGGTTTTGCGTGTGAGCCCATGCTCATAGGCGTATTTTGAAAGGCAGCGGATACCGTTACCGCACATTTCGGCGAGGCTGCCGTCGGAATTGACGTAATGCATGCGGAAATCGGCCTTATCTGAGGGCATGACGACGATCAATCCATCTGCTCCGACGCCGGTGCGCCGGTCGCACATTTCGACAGTAAGGCGGTCGTTTTCGACTTTTTCGGAAAAGCCATTGACCACAATGAAGTCATTGCCGAGACCGTGCATCTTGGTGAATTTCATTTGCGATTCCTCCGATGGCATCAAATAGGAGCTATAGTAAGGAGTTCCCGCATATCATGTATCTCGTAATCGGGCCGCGGGATTCCGCGCATCAGTTCCGCTCGGAGGCGGTTAATCCACACCATTTTGAACTTTGCGTTTCTGGCGCCGAGGATATCGGTGTACTGCCCGTCGCCGATCACGAGGATTTCGCCGTTGCTGCAACCGCTTCTTTTGGCGGCCGCAAGAAAGATTTCGGGGGCGGGCTTCTCATAGCCGATCTCGCGGGCATAAACGGAGTAGGCGAAATACTGCGCGATCTGCAGTTTATCGATTCGGGTTGAGCCGTTCGAGATGAGGCCGAGCTTATAGCGCGATGCGAGGCGCGGGATCACGTCGAGCACATCTTCGTACACCCTCAGCATGGTGTTCCTGAACAGGCCGTACAGCTGTCCCATCTGATCCGCGAGCTCGAAATCGTATACCTCGAGGGCCTCGAGCGCAAAGCGCATGCACTCACGGTACCAATCCCGCAATGGGAGGCCGATGTCGCCGTACTGGATGTAGGTGCTCTCGCGGGCGCGCTTGAAGACTTCGGCAGTCAATTTGTCGGCGAGATGCGGATGCTTTGTGATTGCGTGGTCGGATGCCTTGCCGAATGCATGGCATGCATCGGCATCATAATCGACCAGGGTATTATCCACATCGAAATACAGAACTTTATACAGTCCGCTCATTGATGCTCCCGTTTTCCGGCCACGATCAATAGTTTGCGCTCATTTCGATTGAAAGGCCGGCGGTCGTACCAGCCGTACGTTTCGATGATATTCAGTCCACTGTTCTTCACGAGCGAGAGCAGTTTGTCCGGGCGAATGAACGCGAGTTTTTCAGATCGCTCCGCATATTTTCGCCCGTCAGCGGTGAAGTATTCGTAGGACACCGCCACCCGAACCGCGCCGCATTGAGAGGGAACGAGTTTCAACCTGTGCGTTCGCTGCAGAATGCGTCCGTCGGGCGCAGTGAAAACAGCATCCGGCACAGCGGCGATGGAATATTCTTGCAGAGCCGCTTCCATATCATCATCGATCGAATCGACATCGAACACTGCTATTCCGTTATCGAGCAGGTGAGTTGCCGCGCATGCGATTGTTTCTGCGAGATCATCGTCTGAGCCACTCAGGAGCAGGGTGTTTGAAGAACATATGATGCAGCGAAAGCGTTCTCTGAGCGCGAACCTCCTCATGTCGGCGCGAAGCAATCTGATTCTCTGCCGGATATCGGAGGGACAACTATCGATTTTTCTGCGAAAAGATTCCAGCAGCCCAAGCGATATGTCCAGTCCGACCACATCGACACCGCTCATCGCCAATGGGATCGATATCCGGCCGATTCCGCATCCAAGCTCAAGGATCGGCCCGCCTGAAGTCAGCGCCACGTCGGAGAAAAAAGCGATATCGGCGGCTCCATGAAGCTGCTCGTGCTCCAATGTTTCACAGTAGAAATGTGACTCTTCGATGTTCATCATACCTGAAGTTCAACTATCTCCTTGGACACCGGCTTTTTCATCCGGCCCGGCGTGTCCGTGCAGAGCCTCAATTGACCGCTCAAGGGCTTGCGCCAGCTCGCTGTCGACGATGCTGTAATAGATATGTTTGCCGGAACGCTTTTCGGACAGAAGGTTTGCGAGCTTGAGCCGTTCAAGATGATGGCATGTGGTGGCGGGAGTCAGTTTCAAATCTTTTGCCAGATCTCTTCCACAGCGAGCGCCGTCGCGCAGCAGGCGGAGTATTTTGAGTCTGGCCGGCTCGGAAAAGATGCCGAAAAGTCGTGCAGCCTCTTTAAGTTGAGATTCTGCTTCGTTTTCCACGTGTTGAGGTTCCTTGTGTTTTTGGAGCGGCGCGACGATTAGATCGACGTCAAATTATAGCATTCGTTCGGTTTCGACGTCAAGGGAAACGGGCGCAGCCATGGCTTTGGTTCTGGCGAGATACATCATAATGAAGAAGCCGATAAGGATGACGGCGGCGAGAACGGTGAAAACGTGGTTCAGCCCGAAGTGTTTGGCGATCATGCCGGAGAAACCGGAGGCGAGTGAGCCGATACCGAACGAAGTTGAGAAATAGAGTCCATACCCGATGCCACGACCGCGCGGGTCGGTATATTGAGCGATCAAGGTGTTTCCGACGGGTTGGCTGCTGAAGTGAAAGAAGGCGAACAGCATGGTGATGAGCACGAGAGAGAGATTTGAGAGCGCGCTCATCAGGAGCAGGAAGGGGACAGTTATCAGCATCAGGAATGCGAAGAGATACTCGAGCCTGAATTTACCGGAAAGGTGGCCTCCGAAGTATTGTCCAGCAACCCCCACGAGGAGGGTAATGGTTGCGAAGGCGCCGCCTTTGAGTACATTGGCGCCCGCGAAGATGCCGCTGTCGAGGCGCTGCGAGTAATAAGCGGGCAGGTATGTGGTGACGCCGCGATAGCAAAAGCCTACCATCACGGCCACGAACAGGAACAGAACGAGGGGCTTGATGGAATTTTTCGCGATTTTTTCAGGGAAAAAACGGCGCGTGGAGTTTTGAGGGCGCTCGATCTCCGTCACCTTCAGGGTTTGCACGCCGGCCGCAACGAGCAGTCCGAGGACACCGAAGACGACAAAGGAGATTCGCCAGCCCTGCCCCGCGTGCAGCGAGGCCAGAAGAGTGGCAAGCGCGGGCGCGGTGGCGAGCCCGAAGCCGCCGCCCATCCCGTGGTAGCCGAGGGAGCGGCCGACTTCTTTTACCTGCGTGGTGATGAGCGTGGTTCCGGCCGGATGGTAGAGGCTGATGAAGGCGCCCATGGCCGCGAGTCCGGCAGCCAGCGCGATGACTGACTGCGCCAGTGCAATGAGGATGCACGAGAGGCCGGCCCCGATGAGGTACACCATGATGATGCGTTTTGAACCGATTCGATCCGCGATGTATCCTGCGGGCAGGGCGCCCAGTCCGAAGGCCATGGCGAGCAGCGTCTGCATCCAGCCGGCGGTGGCGATATCTATCTGGAAGTATAGCACCATCGTCAGCAGGAGCGCCGGGAATATCTGTTCGTAGAAGTGGACCATTGTGTGGCAGCTTCCGATGAGGAAAACGAGCCATCGTTCGTGTCTGTTCATGTGCGTGTGTGCGGCCTTTCTCGCACGGATAAAAGGAACGGCCCATTACCGTCACTCCGATAATGGGCCGGGCTTTCCAGGCGTCGCCGATTCGCGACGCGGAAAATATAGGGGGCCCGCTTTACTGCGAGACAAGTTAATCCGGGATTTTTCGGTCGCCAGATCAGGGTTTTCTATTTCGAATCGTCCGTTTCGCGTTTTATGTTGTGGGGAGCGCGGCTCGGACCGGCATAAATGTGGTCCCAATTGATATCGTCGGGAGCAATGCTGGTCAACTCGGACCGTCTGATCGAGATCAACTTATCCGGACCGATGGGTTTGCTCTCGCGCGAGACGATAAGATCGTCTTGCTCTTTAAAAATCCTTTGCGGATTATTGTGGTCTATCTTCCCGGTCACCGAACTTCACCTCCGTCCAGTGGGTTGTTCCAGCATCAGTATAAACCGCAGGCGGAAATATGTCAAACGATCAAGGGGGTGCTTGAGCACATTGATCTTCATCAAATGCGCGATGAAAAGGGATCGGACCCGATAGAGCAATGATATCGTTTTCCTTCAGTAGCTGTTATGTTTGAGTTGGGGAAATTTACCGACTAAACGCTGATGCTCCGGCGCAAGGCCGGTGCGAGCAGTTGGACAGGTTGGGTGGTACAGATGAAAAAGGATGACCGCTCGGATTCGAGCTATCAAGCGATTTTCAATGCCGCAAATGACGCAATTTTCGTGCATGATATTGATACTGGTGAAATACTTGATGCCAACGAGAAGGCGTGCGAGATGTTCGGGTATGCGAAGGATGAGATCCGCCGGCTGACCGTTGAGGATCTGGGTTCGGGAGAGAAGCCGTACACGCTGGAAGAGGCTCGTTGCCTGATACAAAGAGCGGCCAGGGGGCAGCCGCAAGTATTCGAATGGCGTTCAAAAGACAGGAGCGGGCGGCTGTTTTGGGTTGAAGTCAGCCTCAAGCACGCCATGATCGAGGGCAAACAGCGCATGCTGGCTCTCGTGCGCAAAATCGACGGGCGCAAAAAAGTGGAAGAGGCTGTGAGGCGCAGAATCGAGTTCACCCGTCTGATCACATCGATATCGATGCGGTTCATTAATATGCCGGTCGACGAGATAGACGGGACAGCGGTTGACGCGCTGCGTCAGATTGGGGAATTTGCGTCGGTCGATCGAAGTTACATTTTCCAGTTTTACAATGATGGCGGGAAAATGGAGAACACCCATGAGTGGTGCGCCGAGGGTATCGAGCCGCAGGCTCAGCGGCTCAAGGGATTGCCGGTAGAGGATTTCTCGTGGTTCTTTTCGCAGATAAAAGACGGCAGAGTTTTTACGGCGCAGGTAAGGGAGCTTCCGCCGGAGGCCGCGATTGAGAGGGCGGAGTGGGAGTTGGAAGAAATTCAGTCGCTGGCATGCGTGCCGCTGCTATTACGAGGTGTCTTGATCGGGTTCATCGGCTTTGATTCGGTGCGGCAGGAAAAGACTTGGGACGAGGACGATATCGCCCTGCTGAAGATCGTCGGCGAGATTTTCGCCAATGCGCTGGATCGAAAGAGGATCGAGCAGGCGCTGCGTGAATCGGAGACGCGGTACCGCTTTTTGTGTGAGCGGCTGCAAATGGCGGTTGAGCAAAAAGTTGCCGAACTGCGGCAGGCTCAAAGTCTGGCTGCAATTGGGCAGATGGTTTCGGTGGTGGCTCACGAAGTACGCAATCCGCTTCAAAGCATCAGGACGGGGATGGACGTACTGCATCTGGAAATGGCAGAGGATGAACGCAAAGAGGTCCTGGCCGACATGGATCAGGGAGTTGATCTGCTCAGCAGTATCATCACTGAGCTTCTGGAATATGCGAGGCCGATGGAATTGAGGCGCTCATCGCGGCCGGTGGGGGCGCTGGTCGAAGAGGCGCTGGGAGCGCTTTCCCGCAAGTTGCAGAAGATAGACGTGGTCCTTGAACTGGATGATCAAGGGCGCGAGATTTCAGTAGACGGCATCAAAGTGACCGCGGCTCTGACGAATCTGATATCGAATTCGATTGACGCAATGCCGGATGGAGGGAGTCTTTGCATACGTTCCCGTTTCGGACGGGAGAACGGGCGCGATGTTGTGAGGTTCTCGATCATTGATACCGGCTGCGGAATTGCGGAAGACAATTTACCGAAGGTGCAGGAGGCTTTCTTCACTACAAAGATCAGAGGTACGGGTCTGGGCCTGCCGATCTGCAAGAAGATCATCGAAGCTCATGAAGGCAGCATGTTGATAAGAAGCAAGGTGAATGAGGGAACCGCGGTCGAGATAGTCCTGCCCGTATGATATTTTTCGCATGCGAAGCGAATCCTTTATGAGAGCCGAGGGACGATTTGGCGCTGGGGGTGAGTGATAGACGTAAAATTTTTATGCATTAATGCGCCACAAAACGAAGTTGAGGAGGGCGGCATAGGAGACCCAGGCGAGATAGGGAGAGAGGAGCACGCCTGCGGTCGGGTTTTCTATCCAGAATGACACCAGTGTAAGCAGAAGGAAGGCCCAAAGGATCACGATTTCGAGGAGCGCCCAGCCCGTCGCCTGGAATCCAAAGAACAGCCACGGCCACAGGCCGTTGAGCGCAAGTTGAGTGAAAAACAGGACCAGCGGAATTCTCTTGCCGCGGAAGCCGGTCCTCCTCCAGACCAGCCATGCGGCAATTGCCATCAGCGCGTAGAGAATAGTCCAGACGACGGGGAACACCCAGTCAGGCGGGTTGAATTTGGGTTTCCGCAACTCTGCATACCACTGTCCCGGCTCCGCGAGCGACCCGATCCATGCAACGGCGAAACAAAGCAACAGCCATCCGATGAGGCCGCCGATCTGTTTCCGCCTGCTCAAATAGGTTTTTAACTGGCGGTTCGTCATATTCGCGACTTCTTCTTTAATTACATGCCGGACCCCTTTCCGATGAAGTCTGATATGCAAACGATCGGCTAGTCTGGATGTTCTGGGAAAGCGTGCTCTCAGCCAATGCGCGATCCGGGCAAACAGGGGGACGTCGCGGGAGAGAAGAAAGATGCCAAGCAGGAAGAAGAGCCATCCCTGCAGGATCGGCAGGAATGAACCGACGATTCCGAGGAGGATGCAGATGCTTCCCAAAGTCAGACGCAGCCATCGAGGCATAGAGAATCCTTTAGCAAGCCGGGAGCGAGAATCGCGAGCGTGGTGCGCCGCGGGAGTGTCAGATGCGTTCTCGTTCCAGGACTTTAAGGCGAGATGCGGCTAATATTCTTTTCTTAAGGAGAGGGATACGCGAGTTTTCCGCCTTCTGGGCATTCGGCCGCATCGGCGGTCTTAGCCAGCAAATCCACCGCCGCTCGGAACACTTCTCCCGGCGCAATCGCCTCCATACATTTTGCGCTTTCGCAATTTTCGTCGCAAGGACGGCATGAGATGTTGCCGGTGATAATATGGTACGGATGCCAATAAGGCCCGTTGATGCGGGTGTCGGTCGGGCCAAAGAGAGCTACTACCGGCACGCCCAGAAGCGAGGCGATATGCATGGGGCCGCAATCGACGGTTATCATGAGGGAGCACATTTGGAGGAGGGCGGCCAGCTCGAGCAGACTTTGAGTTTGTGGGGCTATCTCGGGAGCACTTCGCGTGAGGGCGCGAATTTCTTCGACCAGTTCTCGCTCTCCCGGCCCCCATGTCAGCAGAACATTTGCATGGAGAGATTCGGCCAACATGTCGCAGACCTCTGCGAATCGGCGCGGAAACCAGTGCTTCAGCAGGCGGCTCGTGCCGGGATGCACCGCCACAAGCGCATGATGATTCTTGAATTTTTCATTTGCAAAAGCCCGTGCCTTCTCGCAATGTCGAGTAGTCAGTCCCAGCAGCGGCTTATCCGCCGGGTTGTTGCCATTAATGAAGGGCTTGATCAGTTGCAGGTTTCTATCCACTCGCGGCAAAAAAAAGTCTGAGGGAGAGACTTTTCTGTTGGTGAACAGGTAACTGAATTCCTTCACAAAACTGCGTGAAAAGCCGACGCGCACCGGCGCCCGCGAGCAGGCGGCGATGAGGCCGCTTTTCAGGATGCCGTGGAAATCAAAAACGAGGTCGAAATCGCGGTTGTAAATACGCGAGACGAACTTGCCGAGTTCGAAGAGCGCCCGCGGGAATGCAAGTGGACTTTTGAGGAGGCGCTCGATCTTGATTCTTTCGAACGTGATGACTTCGTCGAGGTGAGGGTGTCCTTCCAAGAGGCCGCTCGATTTGTCTTCTACAGCCCAGGCGATATGCGCGTGCGGAAATTCGCGTCGGAGCGATGTCAGGGCGGGCAGTGTTCGAGCGACATCTCCGATTGAACTCAGCCTGATAATCAGGATACGTTTGGGGGAGAGTTTCGGTTTGTGTGTTTTCATAATATGGAAAGCCTGAGCGGTTGCGGGTTATCTCCTGAACAGAATGCTTTTTGCTATGACTTTGAAGACCAGATATGTATCGAGGTAGGGATCGAACGAAGATACGCGATTAGAATCCTGGGTATAAATGGTGCTGATATCAACCGGGACGATTTCAAAACCGGCTCTTGCCGCATGGATCAAGAAGGCGGTTTCCATCTCGTACCTGCCGGGTGTGAGTTTTGGCATGATCCGTTCGAGCACGTACCGGGAGAAGACCCTGAAGCCGGATTGCGAATCGGGGATGTTCTGGCCGCAGGCTTTCGAAATGAAGTAGCGGCTGAGCACATTTCCGAGCCGGCGACGAAGCATGATGTCGCGGCGGTTGACTTCGCGGGTTCCGACGACGACACAATTAGGATTGCCGGCGCATTTTTGCAGAAGACGTTCGATTTCCTTTGGATCGTGTTGACCGTCGCCGTCAATAGTAACAATCAGATCGAGATCAGCACATTCAGCGTTGTCCAGGAGGTATCTGAAAGCGGTCAATAAGGCGGCTCCTTTGCCGGCGTTCTGTTCATGTTTCAGTGTTACAGCGCGGGTTGTGGCCAGGTGGTCAAAGGTGTCGTCCGTCGACCCGTCATCGACCACAATAACCGCATCAACAAACTGTTCAGTCTGCTCGATTACGGGGACGCACAGATTGCCCACGTTATAACAGGGGATGACGGCGCAGGTTTTCATTGGCCTCTTCCGCAGTGAAATTCCGGGTGAATCCCGGCGAACGCAGGTTCGGCAAATTGACGAACCAACGTGTTAATTGTTATAATAGCACACGCGGCGGAAAGTGACAATTACGGGGCGTAGCGCAGATGGCAGCGCGCATGGTTCGGGACCATGAGGTCGCTGGTTCAAATCCAGTCGCCCCGACCGGAGCCTCACGAAACGTTCGGTTTTGTGAGGCTGTTTCCTTTTCCAGGAGGACAACAGTTCATTCCTTTTGCCGTCGCCCGATCGCTATCGTGCGATATCGGTCGATTCTTTTCTTCCACCTCTTCCCTATCTCCGGCAATTGCGTCTCTTTCGCCTGAATGTTACCATTAAGAAAAACCTGATCTTTTGCGTTCAAGGGTGGAGGTATCCCATGAGGCCGGCAGCGTGTGTAGTAGGTAGTTTAATGATTTTGGTGTTTATCGGGTTAGGGTGTCAGACGGCGCCGCGGTCGCCGGCGGTGTGTCCGGCAGATCGGCCCTGTCCAGTGTCTGAGCGCGCGGTTGGTCCGTGCGGTGCGGTCGAAGAGAAGGAATTGCTGCAAGAGGAACTGGTATCGATGGCGCCGTATCTCGGTTATCTCGAGTCCCACGGCGGGCTTGGACAGCCGTTTGCTCTTCTTGGGGGGCCCATCCAGGTAAGTGTGAACCAGAACGGCGGCGATGTTCTTTTGGCGCTGCCGGACTATAGGAGACTTGACCCGCAGGTATTTGGGACGAGGCATTTTCCTCGCGCGTTTGCGGGCACTCCGATTATTACCGGCGTTCCTTTCCAGATGCGTGAAACCGAGGGAAAATTTTTGGGGAGGGGGGAAGAGTACACAAAATTGGGGGCGCTTTCGCCGTTCGGCGACAAATATCTGGTGTTGCCGGAGGGGACGCTTACAGTTGAAGCAATGGATGTAACGGCCACCGACGCCGCTGCAACACAGGATTTTGTTCGGTTTGAGGCGAATTTAAAGGACAGCGCCGGGAATACGTATACGATCCGAACGAGCAACGTATTGCCGCACGGCGTGGAGTATCCGGTATTCGGCGGCGTGGTAACGAATCATATTGTGAACGGATCGAGCGGCATTGGAACGCCTCTGATGCCGACTGAGTTCGCATATCTTGCGTTTTGGGGAATCGGCGAGACGCTGAAGAACGGCGAGGTAACCGACAGCGGGATTCTCGTACACGGAATGCTGACTGAACATGTACGCACCGCCGATGGACGTCTGGCTTTTGACGACGAGGTGACCCCGACGCGCCTTCACATGCGCGTGCTGGCGCCGCCGGTGGTCATTCGCGACGGCAAATTTGAGGAAAAGCCGGTTCAAACGGGTTTCTTGCTTCCCGATGGCGAAGAACTGTCATTCTGGCACGTGATGTTCGACACCCTGGAGCTTGATGCGCAGCGCCTGCCGGTTCGTTCGGTCTCGCTGATGCGGGACGGCGGAATGTCGTTACAGAGCGCTGCGGGCAAGCCGGCGGTCGTTGTTGAAATGGATGACCGATTACGGTACGCGCCTTCGCCCGTGACAATACAGTCGGGCCAGACGATTCAGTGGGTGAACAGGTCGCGCTTGACGCATACAGTCACGGCCGACGCGTCTCTGGCCATTGACAAGTCTCACGTGCAACTGCCCGAGGGCGCCCGGCCATTCAATTCCGGCAACATTCGACCGAAGGAATCATTCTCCTACACGTTCACCGTACCCGGCGCCTACCGCTATTTCTGCATTCCACACGAAGCCAACGGCATGATCGGAGAGATTACGGTCCAAAAAGCAGGACAGTGAGATTTTCCAGCGGTTGGTTTGCGCGCTTCGTTGCGATGGGGACAGCCCCGAATCTACGGCCTAAAAGACACGGCCCGTAATTCTGGGACAGTCCCCATCGCCATCGTCGGAGAAATTGACAATAATTATTGGTGTCGGGCTTGCTGTCTCAATGCAGCGAGTTTTTGCTGAAGGGCCTGGTCGCCGGGAGCGAGGGCGGCGGCCTTTTCCAACCGCTCGAGGGCCGCTTCGAGGCGTCCGGCTCGTTCCAGGGCTGAAGCCGAGAGGACATGAAATCGGACATCTGTGGGAAATCGGTCCGACATGCGGCAATAGATATCGGCGGCGCGATCATAGTGCTTCGACTTCATGTACAGTTCTGCGAGGAATAGCGCGGTTTGGGCATCGGCCGGATTTCTGCTGAGAGCGAGGGCAAACGCTTGGGCGGCGCGTTGAAGGTCGCCTTGGGCGGAGTAGGCCCGTCCGAGAAGCGCCAGCAGTTCGGGTTCGTCCGGGTAATAGGCGAGCGATGCACGGGCCACCTGAACGGCATCGGCATATTTTTGCAATGAGATGAGGGCAAAGGTGAGGTTGCAGGCGGCTTCCCAGTTATCCGGTTTTACCTCAAGGGCCTTGTAGAGATATTCCGTAGCGGCGGCGGTATCTTTTTTCGTCAGCAGAACACTGCCGATGTTATTGAGTATCTCGGAAACCATTGGGCTGTGCCGGCGCGCGAGCTCGAATTGCGCCAGCGCCTCGTCAAGTCTGCCCTGCTCCTTATAAACGATTCCAAGGTTTGTCCTGGCGTCGCCGGCGGCGGGTTCCAGCTCGAGCGCGATCTTGAATTCCTGTTCCGCCGGCCGCAGCAGTCCCTGCTGGAGGTAAACAGTTCCGAGCAGAGTATGGGCATCAACGGTATAAGGATTCGCCCGGAGCGCTTCCAAGCTGTTCTCTCGCGCCGCCTCAAAATCTCCTTGCATGAAGTACGCCTTGGCAAGCATTTCTCTGGGACGCGGATGCCGCGGATTGACATCAACTGCGGCTTTATACAAGGAGAAATCATCGCGCCAATCGACAGTCCTCACGATCGTGTTGAGGGAGAGAAGGAATACTACAATGATCAAACCCGCAGCCGCCAGGGCCGCGCGTCCCCTCGATCCGCCGCAGATGGATTCCAGTCTTCCAAAAAAAGCGCCAGCTACTATGACAAAGCCGAGGGCGGGAATGTAAATGAACCTGTCGCCGACGACCGCCTTGATCGGGATGATGTTCGAGACCGGCAGCAGCAGGACGAAGAAGAGGATAATGCCGAGCGTGGCGACGGGGAATCGGCGCCGAAAGGAAATGGCGAAGACCAGGAGGCCTGCGACGAGCGCGATTGAGAAAAGCGTCTCGACACTTGTCAGTGGGATGTCGATTCTGACCCCGGGAATGATGGTGAGATCAAATGGATACAGGAGCAGCCGGATGTAGTATTTTATTCCGCGCGCCATAATGCCTGCGGTCGCCCATGGTGTTGCGCCCCAGGCTTCTCTTTGGGCGAATTGACTCATGACGGTAGCGCGGAATACGAGGTAACAAAGCGTAATCAGCCACAGGGGAGCGTACTCGATCCAGCGGCGCAAAGTCTGCTTACGCCACCCCTCGCGCCACAGATCGATCACGACTACGGCGGCCGCGAAGGTCACCCCCATCTCCTTGGCGAGAAGAGCAAGTAGCAGGCCGACCAGGGCGAGCGCGTAAAACACCTTTCGCTTTGTTCCCGCTTCTTCACGAAATCGAAAGAAAGCGACGAGGCCGATCAGGAAGAACAACATGCACAGCAGGTCGGAGCTGCTGCACACCCAGCACACATTTTCGGTGAGCGCCGGATGCGCCGCAAAGAGCAGCGCGGCCGCGAACGCAGCCGATTCCGATTGAATCAGTCTCCGCAGAAGTACTAAGATCAGCAACGTGTTCAGTAAATGGAGAAAGATGTTTACGGCATGAAACCCGGCGGGATTCAGTCCCCACACCTGATATCCGATTGCGAAGACAGTCGCTCGCAGGGGGCGATAAATCTCCTCGAAAATCATTGAGCCCGAGGTTCGGGCTGGATCGGTGAAGAAGGTGGGGATATTCTTCAGGTTGCGAAGTGCGACGTTTTCTTCAAGCTGTGTGTGATCATCATAGACAAACCCGGCCCTCAGCATTCCGGCGTAAGCGGTAATGACGAGGACCGCCAGGATGATGAAGGGTAGCGCCTGTTTGAAATGGTTTTTAGATTGGTACTTCCGCGCCTTCATAAACAAAGGGAAAAGCATCGATATCAGCGACCACTCGCTGTCAAGCTATTATAGCATACCTGCCGGAGGGAAATGCGGTGCGGCTGAGGCGCAACACGTCAGGCGACCGGCGGAATGAGAGACTTCTCTCAATTCAGATGTTCTCGTATCGGCTGGTCAATTCCGAGCGCAATCATTTTTTCCGGGAGGTCGGGCTTATGAAACATGGTTCTCTTTTTGAAAGGGCTGGCGAGCAAGCGGAAGATATCGGACCATTCCATATTTCGACTGAAGGCGCGCACCAGTTTCATTGTCTGGATCGGCCGGCAAAATATACGGCGAACGAAGAGGTATAAGTAGCCTTTCATGCGCATACTGTTGAGCGCCTCGCTCGGGAGAACAGTGGGGTCAATATCGGAACACTTGAACCACTTGGACCAATCCGCATCGTCATCGATAATTCCACGCCCGACGTATTCTTTCCATAGGGGTGTCCCCCGATAGACGCATAGACGATTAAAATTGAAGGTGTCGATCTGCAGCTTAGCCGCGAAGCGGAAACTTGCCATTACGTCCGGCTCGGTCTCGTTGGGCGAACCAATCAGGAAAAAGCCGTGGATTCTCGAGATGCCACTGCGTTTCGCCTGCTTGACTGCATGCTCTATCTCATCGAGAGACTGCTTCTTATTGAGTAGATCAAGCACCTTCTGCGTGCCGGACTCGATTCCGAAGCTGAG
The DNA here is from genome assembly GCA_003598085.1 of Candidatus Abyssobacteria bacterium SURF_5. NCBI lineage: Bacteria > Pseudomonadati > Candidatus Hydrogenedentota > Candidatus Abyssobacteria > Candidatus Abyssobacteria bacterium SURF_5. The sequence continues at coordinate 64,195 of QZKU01000045.1, read as the reverse complement.
CGCGAAGCAGCCGGCTTTCTTCATGATGGGGAATTGATCGATCGCGACGGAATCGACGCGCCCTTCGCAACCCCAATGAAACTTGAGGTTGCGATTGATGATGCCGGTGCAGATCGCATTGATTCGTTTGCGGTTCAGGAGGAAATGGTCATCGGTAAAGTAGATGGAACGATAGCCCTGATCACTGAGTTCCTGCATTTCTCCCAGCACGTGTTCCGCTGACCGGTGGCGCCATTTTCCGCCGAAGAGGACGGAGATATTACAGTAGCTGCAGTTGTAGGGGCAGCCGCGCGAGGTTTGCATCGTGCAGAACCTGTCGAGTGAAAGGACTGCAGGCACATCCATTGGCAAGGATTCGACATAATCGATGGGCAGACTCGAGCGGTCCGGATACGGGAAACGGTCCAGATCCTGTATAAGCGGGCGGCGATCATTTTGGATAATGTCCCCGTTCTTTCGCCATACGAGGCCGGCGACCGCGCCGGGGTCAGCAAGATGGTCCAAATATTCCGGCAGAAGCTCCTCCCCCTCGCCTACTCCGATGCAATCGATATCCGGGCAATCCCGTAATATGTGGACAGGATTCATTGATGGGAAGACACCGCCGAGGATAATGGGAATGTCGGGTGCTTCGATCTTTAGTCGATTCGCCGTCGCCTTGACAGCCGGATACGTGGTGGTAGAGAGACTGGATAGTGCAATCAGGTCCGGCCGATTTTTTCTGGCCGCCTGCGCGATATCAGCCGCTTTCATCTGCGGGTGGCAGGAATCGAACATCTGGACACGGTGTCCATGCCTCCGCAAAACGGGAGCAAGCGTTTGTATTCCAAGCGGCGGGAAAGCCATGACTTTAACGCGACCATTATCCGGCGTGCGGCGCCTGATTTTTTCAGGGAGCAGGTGATAAAAATTGTCGTCGCGGATATACGCGAGAAAAACATGCATGGAAGGTTCCTAATCGGGAACTCAGTGTGGGAATCCGGTGCCTACAAGAGGATAACTATACATATTATACTGGAAAACAGGGTCGTGTACAAGTAATTTCTGGAGATTTCATCCCCCGGCGTTGGGGGAGGCGAACTGGGACAAATAGATGTTAAGCGGTGAGCAGACGTGCAAATGGCATATTCTTTGCTCTTTTCGTGCCGGGAGGCGGTATGATGTGCAGGTGCAGTCAATTATCCAGATCGCAAAGGGGAAAAAGATGAGAACGCTTACCAGTTTAGTTCTTGCCTTATTGGTTCTGTCAACGCCGGCGTTTGCTGAAATAGAAAAGGTGGCTGTGCCATGCGACGAGGGCATGTGTCTCTTCTGGTGGCCGAAATTACCGGCTGTGAACGGGTGGCACCAGGACCGAGACTCCTGCTTGACGTATAAGGTAAATGCACAGGCCCCGAACGGTTACAGTTTTGTTAATGCGGAGGCGGTTATATACGCAAACGCTCTTTACAAACCGAGAATTCCCGATATCGCATCCATGGAGATGCTGATAGAGAACGATAAGGAGAAATTTCTTTCGACGGATCCGTCTATCATTATTACACGAGTTGCTTCGCAAACGACAGGAGACGGACAGGATCTGAGATCATTTGCGTTCATTCCGGGGAACAGCGGGAACTGGGAGCGCGTGTCATATGGGGAAGAGGGAGACTTTTTTTTGATTTTCACGGTTAGCTCGAAGACTGAGGATGGGCTCAACCGGGCGCTGCCAGCCTACGAGCAATTTATCAGTCACTACAGGGAACGCCCCTAGAAAGCGGCGCCTGATAGTCCTTTACATATTCGAACCCGGACAGGCAAGGGTTACGGGCAGCAAAAGTCTGAAGATGAATTCCCGCTCCGTCGAAAAGCGGAGGGCAGGTTTCGCGGGTGACAAACCATTCGGTTATTGCCGCCAACGGCTGTTTCAACGCGATCAGCGGCGGGTGTGCTTTCGCTCTTCGAGGTAGTCGGCGAGCGCATCTTTCCAATGGGGCATCGGCGGGATGGAAGGCAATCGCTTGAGTTTCTCATTTTCGAGGACGGAGAAGCGCGGCCGCCTGGCGGGAGTATAGTACTGATCCGAAGCAGTGGGCGCGAGGTCGGCGTTGACGCCGGCAAGATCGAAGACGGCGCGAGCGAATTCATACCATGAGCACCGTCCTTCGCACGTCATATGATAGAGACCGAAGCGCCCGGTTTCAATGAGGGCCTTGATGCGAGGGGCGAGCGCGCGCGTATACGTCGGCGTCAGCACTTGGTCGTCGACCACTTTTATCTTCTTGCCCTCACGCGCCAGTTTGAGCATGGTTTCAATAAAGTTCGTTCCCTTTCCCCTACTGCCCGCAATGCCGAAAAGCCCGCACACGCGAATAAGGAAATATTTGTCGAATAGCGAACGAATGAAAAATTCGCCCGCGACTTTTGAGATGGCATAGGCGCTCAGCGGGCGAGGCGCGTCCTGCTCGGTGTAGGGCCGGTCGGACTCGCCATCGAAGACATAGTCGGTGCTGAAATGGACGAGGACGGCGCCGACTTTGCTGCAGGCAAGGGAAAGATTGCGGATGGCCAGCGCGTTGACCTGCAGAGCGCGGTCGGGATATTGCTCACATTCATCTACGCGATGGTATGCGGCTGTGTTAATGACGATATGGGGCTGGTGCTCGGCCAGGATGTCATCGACGGCCGCATAATCGCAGATATCGAGATCAGGCCGGTTAAGCGGAATCAGCTCATCCGGCGGATAGACTTTCTTCAAGTCACTGCCGAGTTGTCCGTCGGCTCCGATAAGCAGGGTTTTCACTCGTTCTTCTCCTCAATGACCTGGAAAGGACGCAGTCAGACTAACCAAACCCTTTTCCTCCCCTATTCTCTTTTAGTTCCGGGCACATCATTTTTGCTGGCAGTCTAAAGCGGCGGCTATTCCGAGGGATTCTGCAACTTATCTCAGATTCCATCATAACAGATTCTGCGTCCTTGCGCGAGCGATCTTGTTTTGGGCACGCTGGAGTTGGTTTGCGGCGGGCGACTCGCCGAGTCGCCCCCACGACGGAATGATTGTGATAAGCATAGAGGAATATGGGGGTGCATCCTGACCAGGTGGTTAGGGGGGAAAGATGATCAAAATTCCGGTCATCTTAAGGGAAAGACATCGCAAGTGGAGGCTGTTCCGACAAACATAGTCGAAATTCTCTTGCAGAGGAGCAAGGAAGCAGCCGGAGCCCTCGGGAAGAGGGCTCCGGCATCCTGGATACGAAGCTGCCGGATTGTTCAATGGTAGTAGTGGTGGTGTTCGTGATGATGCACTACCCGCCGCGGAGGCGGCCCTGGGGGGCCGTAGGGTACATAGTGGCGTCGTTCAACCCGATAATAGACGGGCGGAGGTGGAGGCGGCGGTGCGTAGACTATCCTTTCCTGGTAATAGGGACGATAGACGGGAACCGGCGTGGCGTAGACACCGTTATAGGCAACTCCCCCGCCGAAAATCCCATTGAATACTCCGACACCTACTCCGACAGCGGATCGTGCTGCAATCGCTCCGAGTTCTGTTTTGAAGCCGCTTTCAAATTCGTCTTTTGCAGGCGCTGAAGCGGTTGTCATACCGATCATGAGGAGCGCCAGCGTCACAACCAGAATCAGTTTCTTCATTTGAATCTCCTCCCTCTTTTGGTTTACCGGGATTCTCCGCTCTCACGCATTAGACGGAGGAGGAAGGCGCTTATTCAGCCGAACTTGAGGTTTTTATAAAGCGCCGGCCTTTAATGCGGGATCATGTCACCTCGCCGGGCGTGGCGGCGAAGTTTAATTGACGGTATTTTGGGCTTTGTGTTAAGATTGTCGGAAGAACCAGGAACGACGAACCAGCCGGGCCAGCGATATGCAGGAGACGGAATCAGGACAGGAGAGGCAGGAACAAGAGGGCCTCAGGACAACGCAGAACGGGTTTGTGATAGGAGTGGTCGCCGCCACGGGCGCGTTGGCGGTCGTTCTTTTTTTAATGGCTCACGCCGTTCGGCAATCCGTCCCGGCGAGAGCCCCGCAATGGAGCGCTGCCGCCGGAGATAAAAGAGGCGGTCAGACATTTCTTACGATCGAGCGGTTAAACGATAGGTTTTTGACGAATGCGGCGGGAATTGCGGAGCTGGAGATTACCGGAGTTGTCAGAAATTCCGGCCCGTCGGCTGTTGAGACAGCGGACTTGAAATGCCATTTCAAGACACGCGAGGGCAGGGAAGCCTGCATGGAGATTCCGTTGATCGTCGATAGCCGGTTGGATGGTTTTGAGGCAAGGCCGCTCGACCCATTCTCGACGAGGAGATTTTCGGCGCGAGTTGCAGATTTTCCGGATGCTCTTGAGCCGGAACTTTTCCATGCGGAACTTGTCAATATCGGCTTGTCGTCTTTCTGAATGACTGCCCAAAGGTTGGTAAGGGAGAAAATGTGTGGATGTATCAGGAATAGAACAGAAACTCAAGGAAAAAAGATCCTCTGTGGAGGTCTGGATAAAGCGGCACGCCGAGAAAGTATGTTTTCCCATCTACAGTTCCGTTGATCTGCGCGATGCCGGTTTCAAGATATCCGCTATCGATGCCAATATTTTCCCCGCCGGTTTCAACAATTTGTGTAGATCGTTCCTCGAAAAGGGGGCAACTCTTTTTCGGGAATATGTCAAGCAGAATTTTGGGGACATAGAACGAGTGGCGATTTATCCGGAGAGTCACACTCGCAACAAGTTTTATTTACAGAATCTTCACTCGCTGAAGTTTTTGGTGGAGCAATCCGGATTTCAAGCCATTATCGCAACGGCCGACCCGCGATTTTCCCCTCCCGTCACTGAGTTGGAGACTGTTGAGGGTCAGAAGATCCACATTCACCGGCTATTCAGGGAGGCAAACGCGCTGGTATCGGAGGGATTCATCCCGGAGCTCATCCTTATTAACAACGATTTTTCGGATGGGAAACCGCAGGAACTGGTCGATCTGGATCAGCCAGTGAGTCCTCCTGCGGAGATGGGCTGGTTTATTCGCTCGAAATGGGAGCACACCCAATTCTACATGTCGCTGGTTCAGGAATTTGCGGATATCCTTTCAGTGGATCCATGGCTGTTGTCGCCGGTGACGGAATTCGAGAGCAATATTCTTTTCAAGACAGGTGAAGGATTGGACCGTGTGGCGAAGAAGGTGGACCACGTCAGGGAAGCCGTGGTTGCGAAATACCGGGAATATGAAATTGATCGGGAGCCGGTGATCTTTATAAAGGATAATGCGGGCACTTACGGCATGGGTATTATCACGGTGGCTTCCGGGGAACAGGTGCTCAGCCTGAACCGAAACCAGCGCAAGAAGATGTCGAGAGGGAAGAGCGGCGCCGATATCCGCTCAGTCATTATTCAAGAGGGCATTCCCACTTCCGACTATTTCATCGGCCAGCCGGGGGAACCGGTGGTTCATATGATCGGCGATCAGGTGCTGGGGGGGTTTTTCCGTTACAGCGAGAGCAAATCGGAGATCGACAACCTGAATTCACCCGGCACGAAGTTCGCCAAATTGTGCCTGAGGGAAGCGGATGAATTCGACGAGGCACTGGCTTGTTATCGCGGGCACTGTTCTTTTGACCTCTATTACACGATTGCGCGGATTTCATGTCTGGCGATGGGGCACGAGATGAAGAGCCTGGAGTTATGCCCCGAGGTGCTGCAGGACAAAGAAAACTAGGGCTTTCCTCCTGAAGGAGGAGCGGTGTATGCGGGAAAGGAAAGAAAAGAAGCTTCCGGATATTTGGAAGGAGAGCATGCTGAAAGTCGCCGTGGCCCTTCCTCTGCGAATGGTGCTCCGCCGGATACCGTTCCTTCAGGCGCGTGGACTCGGGGTGGAAGTGATGCTGTATGATACGAACTGGATCTGCAGCTGGCCGAAGGATAAGGTTACTGTAATCGGGCGCCAACTGCGCGAGGCCGGTATAGATGTTTCGGTGCACGGTCCGGTGCACGACCTGAACCCGGGCAGTCTGGACGTAGTAATCCGGGATTACACGCAGCACTGCTTTTTCAAGACGCTGGCGATTTGCCAGGCGCTCGGTGCAAAGAATCTCGTGCTCCATCTGGGAATCAATCCGCTGCTGCCCGAGAGCGCACTGGATAAATGGCTCGAAAGCAGTGTGCGCACGTGGGCCCCTATCGTGGATCTTGCCGAGCAGCTGCAGATCACGATCCAACTTGAGAACATGTTCCTTCCCACCCCGAAATTTATGGTCACATTGAAAGGCGGGCTCGCCTCCAATGCGATCAAATTCTGCTTCGACATCGGCCATTTCAACGTTTACAGCTCGGTTACACTCGATCAGTGGCTGGAATCCCTGGGAAGCGATATCATCGAGATGCACTTGAACGACAATCTTGGAGAAGACGACGAGCACCTGGCTTTAGGAGCAGGACACATACGTTTTTCCGAAGTCTTCAGGAAGTTATCGGAGCGACGCATTTTCCCCCGCCTCACCCTCGAGATGACGTCCGACAAATTCGGGACGAGTCTGGACTACCTGATGAAGGGCGACCTGCTGTCAGCCTTCCGCTGAGAAGCAAGGCGGAAACACGAACGAGTGCCTGCCGGAGCCGCCAATACCGGCGCCGCAAGGGCTTGCCGCATGCCCGTTTGGATTGCTATTTTCCTCTTTTTTTGATAGCATGAACTAAATTGAAAAAAGGCATGGTGAGAGAAAGATTTTTGTCATGCTCGAGGGGCACAAGATCGTTGTTGTAATGCCCGCCTACAATGCGGCAAAGACATTGAAGAAGACATACGACGAGGTTCCGAAGCAGATCGTCGATGAGATCCTGCTGGTCGATGACGGCAGTCACGACGAGACGATCGAACTTTCGCGGCAGCTTGGGATAAAGACATTTATTCACGAGCGCAATTTCGGCTATGGCCGTAACCAGAAGACCTGCTACCGCGAGGCGCTCAAGACGGGAGCCGACATCGTCGTGATGCTTCATCCGGATTACCAGTACTCGCCGAAGCTAATAACCGCTATGGCTTCTCTCATAGCCGCGCAAGAATACGACGTGGTAATAGCCTCCCGTATTCTCGGGGTCGGGGCACTCAAGGGTGGGATGCCGCCTTACAAATATATTTTCAATCGCTGTCTCACGCTGTTTGAGAATCTAATGCTTTTTTTCAAGCTTTCCGAGTACCATACCGGCTATCGCGCCTTTTCGAGGAAGGTGCTCGAATCGCTCCCGCTCCTGGAGAATTCGGACGATTTCCTTTTCGATAATGAGATGCTTGCGCAGGTTATCTTCTGGAAATTCAAGATCGGAGAGATTTCCTGTCCGACCAAATATTTTCCGGAGGCCTCCAGCATCAACTTTTCACGCAGCATCAAGTACGGGTTTGGCTGCGTGATCACCTCGTTGAAATTCCGGCTGCAGAAAATGCGGCTCGTCAAGTTCAGAATCTTCAATGAAGGCGGGAGAAGATTGTTTGAAGATTCATATTATCGCGTTGCCGACGAGACTTCTGAAAGAGCCGGCGCCTGCAATTAAGTCATCCTTCCTTAAGACTCGAGCCGAATCATTCAAAGTTTAACAACCGGGAAAATTGAAGACGGCTTTCCGGCGGCGGCTCCCCAAACGGCGCGGTAATGCCAAGAAGATTTATGTGGAATGAAGAAATGATGTGGAAGGCTTGGTGCAGGTCGGTGGCAGGAACTAATTTATAGAGCACAGCCTCCAGTTCGACCCATTCGGTTTTCGCAGGGTAAAGCTCTGGTCTGAATTTTTGAGAACCATCCACTTGCCGGTGATGGAGAATTCGCCCTCAACGCGGACGTGCAAATTGACGAGGATCTCGTCTTCGTTCAATGGGGTAACCTCGATATCCGAGAAAGAGACGTCTATTCCATTAAACCGACGGAACAACCTTTCGGCGGTCCGGATATAGCGGGAATGAAAATCCTGATCCTGGTCGTCGATCAGAGCCACAAGCGCCTCTTTATCCTCGTTTTCACATGCGCCTTGAAACATCATGAGCAAGGCTTCGATCTCGCCAGTCAGCGGTGTTATCTCTGGCCGCGTTATCAGCCTTGACTTCATATTGGTGGTTGAGGTCGTGAAGGGCGCCGGTTCTATTGCCGCTTCCGCTTCGGCCCCCGTCCACGCACTGGTCATTTTCTGAATATGTGTTTTCGGAACAGAGAGGGCGCTTTTCTTCTGGTTTGTCTCTTCAGGAGTCGGTTCGGCCGGGGCAGAAACGGATGGTTGATCGGCATCCAATCCCTTCATTTCCCGGGTGCCAAGGATGGAGGATATCGAAAAAGCGGCCGTGCCCACGATAAAGAGGCCGGCGCATATGTACATGATCCAGAGTCTTCTTTGGTCGGACGCTGTGTTTTCGATAAAATCGCGCGTGGTTCGCCTTCTTTTCTTTGCCGCATCAGCGGGTTTGCCCGCATAGAATGTCGAGCAGAAATACGCAAGTTTTTGAAATACTAAAATAATATGCATGTTATCTTCCTTTGCCGCAAGTTCCAATTCCAGCCGTCCCGGAAGGATGAGCAAGATCTGTGCCCTTTTTCAAGCTGGCGCCAGTTCAATTTGTAAATCTTTGTGAGATAAAGTGATAGAACGAGATTATGTCGATGCTGTAATCAACGAGAAGGAACCTTTTATGCGGAGCGGATAACAATATTGTATGCTGATTAGGGTAAAGGGCGAACTTGACAACGGCGGGAGAATTTTGATAAACTTCGTTGTGGATTAGCACTCTTTACAATCGAGTGCCAAACATGAGAGCGTAAAAGAAATGAAGCAGGATGCGTCCCTGAACGATCGGCAGAAGGATGTTTTACAAGCTGTTGTAACCACGCATATTATGACAGCTTCTGCTGTCGGGTCGCGCACGGTGGCGAAAAAGATGGGATTCAAGCTGAGTCCGGCGTCCATCCGGAACGTGATGGCGGACCTTGAGGAGCAAGGTTACGTCCGCCAGCCGCATACCTCGGCGGGGCGAGTTCCGACGGATGTGGGTTATCGGGTTTATGTAGATGACCTGATGGACATTTACGAGTTGGCACTTGACGAGCTTTTGCGCATTGAGGAATCTTTAGGGCCCGGAGTTGTCGGGCTTGAGGAGCTAATGGGATTGGCGTGCCGCCTTCTTTCGTTCCTCACGCAGTACACGGCAGTGGTCCAGACCCCGAAGGTGGAGACGGAGACGATAAGGCATGTAGAGATTGTCTCTTTGACCTCGGAAAAGATATTGACGATTTTGGTGACCAATCTCGGCGAGGTGCGAAAGAGGGTTTTTTCGCGACCCGCCAGATTGGCTGACGAAGAAATCGAGAAGCTTTCGGCTTATCTCAACCGTGAGTTTTGTTCTTTATCGTTTGCAGGCGCGCGCTCGCATCTGGAGTCGTACCACAAGCTCAGTAGCGCGAGCGAGGATTATCTGCTCAGCCAACTGGCGATTGAAGTGATGGCGGGCCTTTTTTTCGACGAGACACCGAGGGAGGTATTTCTGGTCGGAATGGAGAACATTTTTTCGCAGCCGGAATTTCAGGATGTCGAGCGCCTGAGGCCATTATTAAAGGTGCTGGACGAAAAGAAGCAATTGAACGAGCTTTTCGAGACGTTTTTGTGCGGGGAGATGACACCTGGAGTGTATATCCGCATCGGGAGAGAGAATCCGGTCGACGGTATCACGAGTTGCAGCGTTATTGCGTCGCCCTATCACATTGGGGGACGAACGATGGGCGCAATTGGAGTGATCGGGCCGACCCGAATGCATTATGCGCGGGCGTCCTCGCTCGTGGCCGTTGTCGCCGACAAGCTCGGCCACATTTTGACGGTTTTGAGTGGAGGCTGATAATAGATGAAAAATAAGGATACCTTTCCCGAAGATCAGGGGGCCCATATCGAGAGAGAACAAGAAGAAGAGCCGGCAGTTGGGGCCGAAGGTGCGCCCGAGGAGTTGCAGTCTTCTGAACCGGCAAAGGTCGAGACGATGGGGATGACTCCGGAGGAAGTCGCGAAAATCGCTCAGGAAAAGGAAGAATATTACGATCGTCTATTGCGCACGCAGGCGGACTTCGACAATTATCGCAAGCGGATTCAAAAGGAGCAGGCCAGCCTGATCAAATATGGGGCGGAGAATGTTCTCCGCGAAATTCTTCCCGTTGTCGATAACCTGGAACGCGCCGTCGATTCAGCAAGAAAGCATGGCGATTCGAATTTCCAGCTTCGCGAGGGTATCGAACTGGTTCTGGCTCAATTGCGCGAGACTTTGGGAAGGTTGGGAGTGAAGCCTGTGGAGAGCGTCGGTGCGCCGTTTGATCCCAACAAACATGACGCTCTTATTCGTGTTCACGCGCCCGATGCCCCCGAAGGAGTCGTGGTGGATGAAATCCGTAAAGGGTATTATCTGCACGACAAGGTACTTCGGCCGGCACAGGTGACAGTGGGCACGCATGAACAGGTGGGCGATTCTTAGGGCTTGCCCTTATGAAGTCATTCCCCGCTGCCAAAGCGCGGGATGGGTGTGTTTTGCGGACTTCGAAACAGCAAATCAGCACAAAAACACCAGAGAACGTGGAGGCATTATAATCAATGGCAAAAGTCATAGGCATTGACCTGGGTACCACGAATTCATGTGTCGCCATTATGGAAGGGGGCGAGCCGACGGTCATTCCGAATGCTGAGGGAGGACGCACAACGCCTTCGGTTGTCGCTTTCGCGAAGACCGGGGAGCGCCTGGTGGGTACGGTTGCGAAGCGGCAGGCGATCACGAATCCGGAGAACACGATCTTCTCCATCAAGCGTTTCATGGGACGCAGGCACAATGAGGTCCTCGCTGAGGAAAAGCTGGTCCCGTATAAAGTACGCAGCGGTGAAGGCGACAATGTGGTGGTGGAAGCGGGCGGCAGGTCCTTTACGCCGCCGGAGATATCGGCGGTGATTCTTCAAAAGATGAGGGAAACCGCTGAAGATTATACGGGAGAGAAAATTTCGCAAGCGGTCATAACGGTGCCGGCCTATTTCAATGATTCACAGCGTCAGGCGACAAAGGACGCGGGCAGAATCGCGGGTCTCGAGGTCTTGCGCATCATCAATGAGCCAACAGCGGCCTCCCTTGCATATGGACTTGACAAGAAGAAGGATGAAAAGATCGCGGTGTACGATCTTGGCGGGGGAACTTTTGATATCTCCATTCTTGAACTGGGTGAGGGCGTCTTTGAGGTAAAATCCACCAATGGCGATACCCATCTCGGCGGTGACGACTTTGATCAGCGCGTTATCGACTGGCTCGCGGATGAATTCAAGAGAGAACAAGGCATCGACCTGCGCAGTGATCGGATGGCCCTGCAGCGCCTGAAAGAGGCGGCGGAAAAGGCAAAATGCGAATTATCCACGTCGCAAACGACGGAAATCAATCTTCCCTTCATAACGGCCGATGCCGCGGGTCCGAAGCACCTGAGTACGACGCTGACACGATCGAAACTCGAACAGCTTGTAGACGATCTGATCGAGCGCACAAAGAGGCCGTGCCTGACAGCGCTCAAAGATGCGAAGCTGCAGGCTGAAGATATCGATGAGGTGATCCTCGTGGGCGGGCAGACGCGCATGCCTGCCGTTCAGAACCTGGTGAGAAACCTGTTCGGCAAAGAGCCGCACAAAGGGGTCAACCCAGACGAAGTGGTTGCGATCGGCGCTGCGATACAGGCGGGGGTGCTGTCCGGCGAGGTGAAGGACGTATTGCTGCTCGACGTAACGCCGCTGTCGCTGGGGATCGAGACACTCGGAGGCATCTGCACGAAGCTGATTCAGAAGAACACCACGATTCCCACGAGGAAAAGCCAGATATTTTCCACCGCGGCCGATGGGCAGACCGCTGTGAGCATTCATGTACTGCAGGGCGAGCGCGAGATGGCGGCGAACAACCGGACATTGGGCCGGTTCGACCTGGTCGGGATACCGCCGGCCCCGCGCGGCGTTCCGCAGATAGAGGTAACGTTCGATATCGACGCTAACGGCATCGTGCATGTTTCGGCGAAGGACCTGGGCACCGGGAAAGAGCAGAAGATACGCATTGAGGCGTCCGGCGGACTTTCGGAGCAGGAGATAGATCGATTGGTACAGGAGGCGGATGCCCATCAAGAAGAGGACAAGCGGAAGCGGAAGCTTGCCGAGGTGCGCAACCATGCCGACTCGCTCATTTATTCCACCGAGAAGACGATGAAGGACCTGGCTGACCGCGTGACGGATGACGAGCGGAAGCAGACGAACGAAGCGATCGAGAAGGTGCGGCAGGCGATGGCCGGAGAAGATACCGCCGCGATCGAGAGGGCGATCGAAGAGCTGACGCGGGTCTCTCATCAATTTGCCGAGCGCCTTTACCAGCAGGCGGGCCAGGCCCAGGCGGGAGCGCAGGCGGGAGAAGCGAATCAGGAAGGCCCTTCCGAAGACGCGACAGATGCTGATTACGAGGTTTCCGGGGAAGAAGAAAACAAATAAGAACAGCATTGCACTGAGAGGGCCGTCTTGCAAAGATGGTCCTCTTGCTTAAGCTCAAGAGCTATGGGAAAACGGGATTATTACGAGGTGCTCGGCATCCCGCGGGGAGCGACCGAGGATGATATTCGCAAAGCATATCGCAGGCTGGCGATGAAGCATCATCCTGACCGAACGCAGGGAGATAAGGAGTCCGAGGAGAAATTCAAGGAGATTGCGGAAGCGTATGCCGTTCTGACTGACCCGGAGAAACGGGCGAACTATGACCAATTCGGACATGCCGGCGTTGGGGCAGGAATGAACGATTTTGGTTTTGGGTCGTTCGGCGATATCTTCGGCGACATTTTCGAGGACTTCTTCGGCGCTCGTACCGATACCCGCCGCAGTCGGGTTCAAAAGGGAGACGACATTGTATATAACCTGGACCTCACGCTGGAAGAGGCCTTTGAAGGATTCGAGCGCGAGATATCGATTCCCCGCCTGGACAATTGCGACATCTGCGGGGGCACGGGCGCCGAGCCTGGGAGCGGCCAAGCGGTTTGTCCGGTGTGCAGGGGCGCGGGCCGCGTCAGGCAGACGCAGGGATTTTTCAGCATAACGCGCACATGCCACAGGTGTATGGGCGCGGGGGCGGTCCTCGAGAATCCGTGTAGAAAGTGCAAGGGAGAAGGCCGCATTCGGACCACGCGGAAGCTGCGGATAACGGTTCCGGCGGGAGTCGATAACGGTTCCCGCATCCGGTATCGCGGAGAAGGAGAGGCCGGCGCAAGAGGCGGTCCCAATGGCGACCTTTATCTCATGATAAATGTGCGCGAACATGACTTTTTCAAGCGTGAAGGCGATAATTTGATTTGTGAAGTTCCCGTTTCCTTTCCTCAGGCCGCCCTCGGAGCCGAGATTCGGGTACCCACTCTGGACGGCAAGATTTCACTGAAGATTCCGAAAGGCACGCAATCCCACCACATTTTTCGAGTAAAGGGCAAAGGGATGCCCGGCCTTCGCAGTCATGGGCGGGGCGACCTTTTTGTCAGGGCGGTTATCGAGACTCCGACAAAGCTGAACGATCGCCAGCGAGAACTCCTCGAGGAATTCGCCAAAATCAGCGGCGAAGAAACTCAGCCTCTCACTAAGAAATTCCTTGACAAATTCAAGGAAGTCTTCGGCACCTGATAACCCGCAGGGATGCGTGCAGCCTGATGACGACCCATCAGTTTTTCATCAAGCAGTCCCGGATCGATAAGAGCCGCATGGTGACCATCGAGGGACAGGATGCACGGCACATCTCCCAGGTGCTTCGTCTGAAAAAGGGAAGCCGGATCAAACTGGTTGACGAGACGCAGCAACTCTATTCCGGCACCATAAGAAAAGTTTCCGCCAAGGCAGTCCTGGTCGCCCTGGATGAGATGCCCCCGTGCATTCCCGAGCAAGCGCGCGTAAGCGTTGTGCAAGGTATCCCCCGCCTCCCGAAATCAGACCTGATCGTGCAAAAGCTGACCGAACTGGGAGTGGGCGGAATCACGTTTGTTTCGATGGCGCGTTCTCCGTACACGGACGCGTATGAGCGCCTGCAGAGGCGTCTGCAGCGGCTGGAATCGATTGCAGAGGCCGCCGCAAAGCAGTGCGGGCGCCGATGTATTCCCTGGATAAGGGCGGCTAAGAATATCAAAGAAGCGCTAACGGACTTGAGTGAGGGGAGTATCTGCCTGGCGGCCAGCGAAAACGTGAAGGATAAGCGTCTTCAAAACGTTTTGTCGGCGGCGCCCGCGGCGGCCCCGATAAGCGTCTTTATAGGACCCGAGGGCGGATTCTCCGAAGACGAGTTGGCTCTGCTGGCGCGAAATGGGGCGCGGGAATTTTCTTTGGGCCAGAATATACTGCGGACCGAAACCGCCGCCATTGTTGCCGCGGCGCTTGTGCTTTATGAATTAGGGGAACTGTAGGTGTCTTCCTTTCGCATCCTCACATTCGGCTGTAAAGTGAATCAATGCGATTCACAGGTTCTTCGCGAGACACTGGTTTCGTGGGGATTGGCGGAATCCGAGACGGAGCAGTGTGATCTGGTCATCGTCAACAGCTGCACGGTTACTGGCGGCGCGGACGCAAAATTCCGAAAGGCTCTGCGCAAGATTCGGCGGGAGAATCCGGGCGCGCTCATTGGCCTGACCGGCTGTTTTGTCAATCGGGTCCGATCCTCAAATGCGCCGCCGAGCGCGGATTTTGTATTTTCTCCCGATAGTCCGGGCGCGCTGGCTGAATTTTTGCGCGGGCGCAACTTGATCAATGGCGGAATCCTTCGGGAAGTGCGCCAGTCCTTTTTTGCGGAGCATACGCGAGCATTTTTGAAGATACAGGACGGCTGCACGTGCTTTTGCTCGTACTGTATCATCCCATTCGTGCGCCCTACATTATGGAGCCGAGAGCCGGAAGAGGTTCTGGCGACGATAAACGAGCTTTCGGGGCAAGGATACAGGGAGGTCGTTCTCAGCGGCATCCACCTCGGGTTTTATGGGCGGCAAGCCGGTGAAGCAGGCGCGATGCGAGAGCCAATCCCATTGGTTGCTCTCCTGTCGCAGATCGAGGTGAAATGCAGGATAGACCGTATCAGACTGAGCTCGATTGAGATCAATGAAGTTACGGATGAGCTGATTGAGTTTATGGCCGGCTCGAAAAAGCTGTGCCGCCACCTCCACCTGCCCCTGCAAAGCGGTAGTGACAGGATACTACAGAAGATGAATCGCAGGTACGCAGCCGGGTTTTATGCGGAGAGAATCAGCCGGATCAAGGAGAAACTTCCCGATATCGGCTTGACAACAGATATTATTGTTGGTTTTCCGGGCGAGAGCGAAGAGGATTTCCGGCAGACGTGTGAAGCTGTGGAAAGGGTCGGATTTGTGAAGATCCACGTGTTCAGGTATTCGAATCGGCCCGGCACGAGCGCTGCCTCATTTCGGCCGCAGGTCCCTTCGAACGTGACGAGCGAGCGCGCCCGCCGTCTGATCCGGGTGGGAAATGATACTGCCGCTCGCTATAAACGCCGATTCATGGGGAAGACGCTGCCGGTGCTGATTGAGGCGTATGACCGGCGCGGCGGATTCTGCCGGGGCCTGACCCCCAACTATATGCGGGTGAGGTTGGAGGCAGGCGGCGACTATATCAACGAGATTTTGCCGGTTCAGATCGAGGAAATTGACGAAGTGAGCGGCGTGGCCTTGGGGACGGCGGTACAGCAGCCATGAGAGGAGACTGAGAATGTCCGACTGCATCTTCTGCAAGATAGCGGATGGCGAGATACCATCCAAGAAAGTTTATGAGGATGCTGCATATTTTGCCTTTCGAGATATCGAGCCGCAGGCGCCGGTCCATGTGGTTGTTATTCCGAGGAAGCATATACCGACGCTGAATGACATTTCTGCGACCGATCCGGCCGAGATCGGCGCTCTCCTACAGGCGTGCCGGCTTGTGGCGCGAGCCGAGAACGTAGCAGCCTCAGGATACCGGGTAGTAATAAACTGTAACAGAGACGCTGGTCAAGCGGTGTTTCATCTTCATGCGCATGTGTTAGGGGGTCGCGCCCTGAGCTCGACATTTGCCTAAAAAAGCGGCAAAACATACCGGCCGGTCTGTTTGACAAAAAACCCATCATGTGGTACAATTCCGTGTGCAAGACAAAGGCTTTCTCACTCTGGGTGAATTCTATAAGCTTGCGATAGACTGGGGGATACGGAATGATCCCAGGGGAAGAAAGGCTCTCGATGCTCTCCTCCAGAAGCAGCGGAAAAACTTCGAAAAACTAACTCAGAAGCAGAAAGATTTTTTCGATAGAGAGAAATTCTCAAACCCCTACGCGGACACTCGAATTCTTCATGGGAGCGCCAATCAGCGGATAAAGTCTCTTTTTGTCGGGATCGATATAGAGATATCGGAAGTTCTGCTGGCAGATCGGATGCGAGCGAACGGCAAGCCGATTGATCTCATAGTGGCCCATCACCCGGAAGGCAGGGCGATGGCCAATTTTTATGAGGTCATGGAGATGCAGGCGGATATCCTGAACAAGTTTGGGGTACCGATAAATGTTGCGGAGGGGATACTAGAGGAGCGCATTAAGGAGGTCGAGCGAAGAGTTCTTCCAGTAAATCACACCCGTGCAGTGGACGCTGCGCGACTGCTTGATCTTTCATTTGTGTGCGTCCACACCCCGGCCGACAATGGGGTAAACCAGTTTCTACAAAAAAAGTTTGACCGGCACAAGCCGGTTTTTCTTTCAGATATAATTGATCTTCTGCTTGAGATTCCGGAATACCAGAACAGCGCAAAGCAGAATGCGGGTCCAAGGATAGTTGCCGGTTCGCCTACGAACAGGGCGGGCAAGACGTTTGTGGATATGACGGGCGGAACGGGGGGCTCAAAAGAAGCCTTTGAGAAGCTTGTTCAGGCCGGAGTCGGCACGGTCGTCGGGATGCATATAGGAGAGGATCATCTGAAAGAGGCGAAGAAGCATCACGTGAATGTGATAATTGCCGGTCATATGTCGAGCGACGCGCTTGGGATGAACCTGTTTCTTGACGAGCTTAACCGGCGGCACGGTCCAGTGGAGATATTGACCTGCTCGGGTTTCAGCAGGGTTTCGAGAGTGAAAAAAGGAAGATAAGGCCGGATTCAGAGGCTCAGGGATGAAGGATTGAGCCTTCAGGGTGGCTGGCGCGCACGGTTCGATTAAGAAAATGGCATCATCTTACAGGATTCCCCCGGAGACAGTTGAGCACGTCCGATCTCAGACAGATATCGTGCAGGTTATCTCCGAGTACATGGCGCTGAAGAAAGCGGGGGCCAATTACAAGGCATGTTGCCCGTTTCACACGGAAAAGACGCCATCCTTCACCGTAAGCGCGCAGAAGCAGATGTTTTATTGCTTCGGGTGCGGGGCCGGCGGCAACGTATTCGGTTTTCTCATGCGGCAGGAGGGTTTCAGCTTCGCGGAGGCCGTCAAACATCTTGCCGGGCGCGTGGGAATCGAGATAAAGGAATCGCATTTTGTTCCGGAGCAACAACGTCTTCGGGAGCAGTTGTTCGACCTGTACGAATTCGCGCGCGGGTATTACAGCCGGCAGCTGCACAGATCGCCCGATGCCGAGCATGCGCGTGTTTACCTCGAGCGTCGGCGCCTGCTTGGCGAGCCTGCCCAGCGATTTTCTCTGGGTTTTGCGCCGGCCGGGTGGGACGCTTTTACCACCGAAGCGTCAAAAAAAGGGTTTTCCCATGACGTATTGATCCAGGGAGGATTGTCAAAGAAGAGCGTCGAGGGCCGGGTGTATGACGCATTTCGGAACCGGGTGATGTTCCCGATTCTCGATATCATGGGGAAAGCGATAGCTTTTGGAGGACGCTCGCTCGAGGAGAACCAGCCGAAGTACATAAATTCGCCGGAGACGCCGATATACAGGAAGGGCGAGACCCTGTACAATCTGCACCAGGCGAAGCGGCCGATCTCGAATAAGAATTCGGTTTTCGTCGTCGAAGGTTACGTAGATGCAATCAGATTGGCTGTCAATGGATTCGAGAATGTAGTGGCGTCATTGGGGACCGCGTTTACGCAGGCGCAGGCGCGGCTTCTTCGCAGGTATGCATCGGAGGTGGTGCTCGTCTTCGATTCGGACGTGGCGGGAGAGGCGGCGACGGGGCGCGGAATCGAGGTGCTTTTGGGCGAGGACCTCGACGTGCGCGTTTTAACGCTTCCTTCGGCAAAAGATCCGGACGAGTTTCTGCTGGAGCACGGGTCTGAGGCCTTCGTGCACCATTCAAAGGATGCGAAGAATTTCATTGATCATCATATTGACAGTGCTCACGGCCACAGCGGCTGGAATCTGGAGACGAAGGTAAGGACCGCAAACGTTCTCGCTTCGCTGGTTGGCAGGATGCCGGATCCGATCAAGAAAGAGGAGTACCTGAGGTTACTTGCGGGAAAACTTGGTCTTCAGCCGGACACGCTGCTCAAAGCCTCGCAAAAAAGCAATTTTACAGACAGAATAGAAATAGAGGCCAGACAGTACGAGAAGCGGTTGCGGCACGAAGAGCAGCAATGCTTGTGGCTGATTAAGGCGCTGACCGAGCGGCCGGAATGCCGGGAGATATTAAAGGATAATCTGGATTTATCGATGATCGAGAACGAGGCGCTCAGGGAATTGTTGACAGTCGGTTTGGAGGTAAAAGAGGTCGCTCTTCTCGAGAGCAAGCTGCTCGACGCGGTCCAGAATGAAGAAGCGCAGAAGTTATTGTCCCGATTGAGTTTTGAAAAGGCAGGTCCGGAGCTGATATATCCGGTTGAGTGGTGGCTGGCGATATTCAAGAACCGGCAGAGCGAGAGAATGCTGAGCACGCTTACGGCTGAGATAGCGGAGGCTGAGCGCGCCGGCGATACGGAGCGATTTCGGCGGTTGGTAGCGCAGAAGGTGGCGGCGCGGAGAGAGTTGGAGCAAGCAAGAAAAGAACTTGCCGGCATCTCGGTTTTCGTTGAGGGGCGGAAGCAGGAGGAACTCGCTTCGCTCGTGTTCGAAATAGGTCCGAGAGAATTGGCTCGGGCTGAAAAGACGGGAGATTATGCCGCGATGCGGGCATGGAAGCAACTTTTAGAGGTACAGAAGCAAGGGGGACAAGAAGGGAGACCAAATTGGGAGGTACCGTTTTAGGACTCGAAAAAGGAGGTAAACCCAAAATTTTTTGATGGAAACGGCAACACACCTCTGGGTCCCGAAAACCACCGCGAAAATTTAGCTGCGCAAAGGGTGATAATGTGGAAAAAGAGCTGGAAAAAAAGCTGAACGAACATGACGTCGTTCAGGACTTGATCGAAAAAGGAAGGAAGCAGGGACAACTGACTTTCGAAGAGATCAACGACATGCTTCCTGACGATGTTGTTTCCGCAGGCGAGATCGATGATATTCTCCTCACTCTCGGTGATCATGACATCGATGTCGTAGACACATTGAGAATTGAAGAGGGGGAGGAAGCGCTTGAGGAGGAAGAAGAAGAGAAGGAGTTTGCTCCCTCGCGCGTCGACCGGGCGGATGACCCGGTGCGCATGTACCTGCGGGAGATGGGGCGCGTTCCGCTGCTGAGCAAGGAAGAGGAAATCCGGATAGCTCAGAATATAGAGCAAGCGGAAAATGCGTTGCGTGAGACGGTTATTCGCACTCCGTTCGCGGTCAGAGAAATCCTTCCGATCCTGCAGAAGATAGTCAGGGGAAAAGCTTCGATCGAGAGCATCAGCCGCGAGGACGATGAGCGAAAACTGAAGCAACTCGAAGAGCGGGTCCCCAAGATAATCGATTTTCTGAACAAGAGCGAAGCTCAGATAGGACGGCTCGAGCGCGCTCTGCAGCGCCCTCGCATTGCCGACAGCACGAAGAAGAAAATCCGAAGCGAGATCAATTCCATCCGGACGAAGCAGATTGCGACGCTGCGCGAGATCGATATAAAGGTTAAAGAAGCGAGCAGGATCGCGACGAGGATCAAGAATCTGCGCCATAAGATAAAATCGGCCGAGAACGAAATCAAGTCGATCGAAGACGAATTGAAGATGGATGCCTCCAGGATCGAGGCGCTTGGCAGGAAACTGCGATCGCGCCAGATCGATTCGAAGCGGTTGGCGAAACGGATTCCGGTGCCGCTGGCCCGATTTGTGGAGTTGGAGCGGAAACTGCAGAACGCGCAGCGGAGATTGAACACGATTTATCACGATACGCGTTTGAGCAAGCAGGGTATCTTCGGGCTCATCTCGCGGATCGAGAATAACGAAGCCGGCATTTATCGCGCGAAGATGGACCTGGTGGAGGCCAACCTGCGATTGGTGGTCAGCATTGCCAAGAAGTATACCAATCGCGGGATGTCGTTTCTCGACCTGATCCAGGAAGGCAACATCGGTCTGATGAAGGCCGTTGACAAGTTTGAATACCGCCGCGGTTACAAGTTTTCGACGTATGCAACATGGTGGATTCGGCAAGCGATAACGCGCGCTATTGCGGACCAGGCGCGCACGATTCGCATTCCGGTGCACATGATCGAGACGATCAACAAGGTGATTCGCACCTCGAGGAGATTGGTGCAGGAGTACGGGAGGGAACCGACTCCCGAGGAAATCTCCGAAGCGATGCACATGGACGTCGAGAAGGTTCGCGGGATACTGAAGATCGCCCAGGAGGCGATATCACTTGAGACGCCGATCGGCGAAGAAGGCGACAGCACATTCGGCGATTTCATCGAGGACAGATCAATCGAGTCGCCGATCAACACGGCCGCCTTCACCGTTTTCCAGGAGAAACTCGAGGAAGTCCTCAAGACGCTGACCGAGCGCGAGGAGAAGGTGCTTCGGTTGCGCTTCGGACTCGGCGACGGCTACCCGAGAACGCTGGAGGAAGTCGGCAGCGTTTTCAACGTGACGCGTGAACGTGTCCGCCAGATCGAGGCCAAGGCCATCCGCAAGCTGCGGCATCCCACCCGCAGCCGGAAGCTGAAGAGCTTCCTTGACTGGACCGTTCAGGAGCAGTAAGAGGAGAGGCAACAGGCGCCGGGCCACGCATGGTGCGTGGTCCGGCTTTTTTTATGGGGAGAAGAAACGAGGCGGCGGAGCCGCAGCCGATTTTGGATTTTAGTCCCGCCCAGGCGGGATTGGATTTTTGATTGAAGAACCGAATCAATTATGGAAACACGGAGAAGCAGGCTCACGGTTGCTCGTTCTGCCGGCGTTGCAGGATCAGCCGGCGAATTTCCTGATGCTTTGACTTGGTAATGGGGTACAGGAGGAAGACGAGAGCGCCGGCGATGAGGAAGAGTGCGGGGATCGGCCCGAAGAGGATTCTCAATTTAAAGAGTGTGGAGGCGGACTGAGCCGGCAGGTCGGCGTTGAAATCGATGAGTTTCAAGGCGAATCCGACGATCATGAGGGCAAGTCCGATTCCCGCCTTGTACATAAAGGTCCACACGCCGGCGTAGACGCCTTCCCGCCGTTTGCCGGTGTGGTATTCATCCCACTCGATGATATCGGGCGCAATGGTGCCCGAAAGAATCCAGAGGCCGACGTTGAACATACCGGCGAAGAACATCACCACTGTGGCGGCGAGATGAGCGTCCTTCGACAGGAAGAGGATGCCTGAGAGAAGGACGCCGTAGCCGGTGAGATCGAGGATGTAGGTCCATTTCTTGCCGAGCAGATTCGACAGCTTGACCCATAGCGGGACCGCCAGAACACAGCCGATGAAAAAGAAGGCGAAGAATCGTGTGGCGAGCGCCTCGTTGAGGAACCAGTATTTGGTTACGAAGAGCACGAGGTACGTCACGATGTTGTTGCTCATCTGGGCGACGGTACTCGAGAAGATGAAGATGAGGTATGGCCGGTTTCGAGACATGGCGATAAATGAATCGACCACGCTTA
The DNA here is from genome assembly GCA_003598085.1 of Candidatus Abyssobacteria bacterium SURF_5. Taxonomy (NCBI): domain Bacteria; kingdom Pseudomonadati; phylum Candidatus Hydrogenedentota; class Candidatus Abyssobacteria; species Candidatus Abyssobacteria bacterium SURF_5. The sequence continues at coordinate 42,287 of QZKU01000045.1, read as the reverse complement.
CCTGCGAGCGGTGGATGCGGCTCGGCTTTTCAAACGTTCCCCGGCGGGTAATTTCTGCGAGAATGATCGTGATCAGGGCGGCGAAAAGCCCGTAGACAAAGTGAGCCGGCTTTCGGTGTTCGTGGAAGAGGCTTACAAGCAGGAGAGGAAGGATTGCCCCCTGCGCGTCGCCGATGGTACCGAAGAATTGTCTGAACCCCGAGAGTTTCGTGCGTTCGTCATAATCCGGCGTCAGTTCCGGTGCAAGCGCATTATAGGGGGTTTCGAATACGGTTCTGGCGGTGAACATCAGGAGCACGGCCGCGAGCAGGTAGATGAAGATCACGTTTTGACTGCTCAAGGCAGGCGGTGAGAATACGAGAAAGAAGGCGACGCTGAACGGGACGGCGCCGAGAATGATAAAGGGGCGCCGCCTGCCGCGTTTCCAGTTCGTATTATCGGAGAGGTGTCCCATGAGGGGGTCGCTGATTGCGTCCCAGGCCTGTCCGATGAGCATGATAATTCCGAAGAGGACGCTATCGAACCTGAGGACAGTGGTGTAAAAGAAAAGGGCATTGATTCCGAAGGCGGTGCCGATACAGTTGAGGCCGAACTGGGAAACGCCGTAGCAGACATGAGTGCTGAGGCGTAGTTTCTCGCGTGCTTCCAATGAAGGTGCGGCGACATGAATTTTACCGGACTGTATTTCCGCCATTATTCTGAAAATAAGAGGCCGTTGTAGGAGGAGAGAAAACTTTTCCGGTGGTTTGTTTCGGATGCTGGTTACTGCAAAAAATCATGGTTGCACGAGGACTTTAATCTCATCGTTTTGTCCGAACAGCTTTTTCATCATTACGGGCAAGTCGTCGAGAGAGATGATATTACTTACAACATCGTTTGCATTAACAGCGCCGTCCCGCAACATCTCGATAACGATCGGGATTTGGTTGGTCGTGCCGAAAGCGGCCTGCACGTCGACCTCTTTCATCACCCACAGAATCGAGCTAAAGGAGAAGAATTCCATGTGGATACCGAGCAGGATGACCTGGCCTCCGCAGCGGACAAGTTGAATCGCTTCCTGTAGTGTTTCGGCGCCGCCGGCGCAATCGTAAACGAGGTCGGCCCCGTATTCCTGCACGTGCTGGCATGCTTGAAGGAGGTTGTCCTCGAGCGGGTTCAGGACCGCATGCGCGCCCAGTTTTCGAGCGGCCTCGGCTCGTTTCGGCTGGATTTCGGCGGCAATGACGGGAAACGCTCCTGCGCGTCTGGCGGCCGCAATGGTGAAAAGGCCGATGGGGCCGGCGCCCAGCACAATCGCGAAGTCAGCCATTTTCAGGCGTGAAAGCTGCACGCCGTGGATCGAGTTGGTCATCGGATTCCACAGGGAGGCCGCTTCGAGGGAGACCTCGTTCGGAATCGGGAACAGGTGCTCGGGAGTACACGTGAGATATTCTGCGTAGCCGCCGTTGCTGGTAGCGTGCTTGTTTGGACAGAGCTGGGGGAGATGATTATGACAATACCAGCAGGCGCCGCATCGCCAGACGCGCGAGACTATTGCGCGGTCGCCCTCGTTCCATCCCTGGACGTTCCTGCCGACTTCTGCAATGATTCCGGTGATTTCGTGTCCCATCATGAGGTCGCCGGGCTCTTCCATGCCATACTGCACCTGATGAATGTCCGAGCCGCAGATGCCGCAATAAGAAACTTTCACGAGAAGCTCGTCGTCGTTCGGTTTTGGGACAGGAATCTCCTTGATCTCCATGATGCCTTTATCGATGTAAGCGGCGATTTTCATGAAAAACTCCTTGCGTGAATTCTCCCGCGGACCCGATCAGATAACTCGAATACAAAAAACCGGGCACTCCTCGGCGCAGTACCCGCAGAGAATGCACTTACTCTGGTCAACAACGACTTTCTCGTCCTGAAGAGAAAGCGCACCCTGATCGCAGTGCGCGACGCAACTGCCGCACCCCTGGCAGATGTGGGTGTAAATTTTCAATTGCTTCGACACCTGTTTTGCTCGCTCCTGGACCTGCGCGGGCACGGGTTGGTCGTTAAAGATGCACACGTTCATTTCTACTTCCGCGACACTTTTCATGCCGACAGCGAGAACGTCAACCGTGTCGAGCCGCCGCACGAAGTTGAGCGAGGGGGCGACGTCATGGAAGAGATGGCCGCCTCCGAGCGGCTTCATTGCATAGACCCCCTTGCCCTGCGCATGCAATTTGCGGAGGGCGGGCAGGAACTGATCGAGAGAGGCGTCATTAATCCCGAGGCCCTTGCTGTTGATGCATGCGAGGACGATCTCGATCTCGGTGTGATTGAAGGCTGGTTTCAGCCCCTCGAGCGTGTGTGTGGAAAGTCCGAGCGCGCGGATCAGTCCTTTTTGTTTGTATTCGAGCAAGCAGTCGATGGCGCCGCGGCGGTCGAGATAGTCCTCCTCGGAGCGAGTCAGGTGGAACAGAAAAATGTCCAGGCGGTCGAGTCCCATGATTTCAAGGGCCTGCTCGACAGCCTTATTCATTTCCTCGTATGTGCGGGCATGTGATTTTGTTGCGATGACTGGTTTGTTCTTTCTCCGCTTGATGGCCGCGGCGACATGTTCGTAGGTGCGATATGCCTGCGCGGTATCGATGAAATCAACGCCGAGTTCCAGTGCATGAGCGATAATTCTGCCGCCCTCGGCGGAAGGCATATCTGTTTGAAGGCAGCTCATGGTCAACGTTCCGAAGCAGAGCTCCGTTACCTCGATTCCGCTGTTTCCAAGCAGTACTCGTTTCATTTCATTCCTCATGTGTATTGATGACAAGCGGCAAAGGCTCCTGCGAGTTCACCTAGACTATCCGAGAGTTCGCTGGATTGTCAACACTTCAGGGGGTTCCCGGACCAAACCGCATCGAAAGCGAGGAGGAAATGGTGCGGGCAAAGCTATCAGGAACGGAAAAAGCAAAGAAAATAGTCCCCCGGCAATGCTGGCAAAACCTATCGCAAAAAAAGCGTCATTAGACAGCGGAAAACGCGGAAAATAAAAAGCAAAGTGCTATTTTATCGCGCCGAAAAAGGGGGCATGGTGAGGATTATTTTTTTGCTTGACAATAATATTTTCCTCTTGTACAATCTCCCCAAGGCTGAAGCATCTGATGAGAGAGACGGGAGTTTTTCGCTAAGACCCACACCCTTTGCGGTAGATCAAGAAAACCCGTAACTGCAGTCTATTCTTTTTAAAGTTTCACGTCAGAGAATTCCCGCTGTTGCCTCTCATGATTCAAGTCGGGTCCCTCTTTTATACAGGCGAGAGCAGAGGCGAACAATGCGAAAAGAGACCGACATATCTCATACGAAACCTGCCAAAGACAAGGACTTTCTATTCGCACAAAAGAGGAAGTCCGACCTGGCGATAGACCGGTATCGACGTCACCTGAAGAAAATGACGGACGAATTCAATGAGTTGAAAAAGCGGATGCAGGAATTCGAGGCGCGCCTTGCGAACCCTGTGGCCAATTTTCCTTCAGAGCATCAAGCCCTGCTATCGGCGCAGGAGGGATTGGCGCTTGCCGGAGAGGAGTTGAAGGAGCAGAACGAGATACTCCAGGGCGTGCTCAGCACAATCGAGGGCGAGCGCAGGCGCTACAAGGATTTTTTTGATTTCGCTCCCAGCGGGTATCTTATCACAGACAATTCCGGTATGGTGCTCGAGTGCAACAAGGCTGCGCTCTCGCTTCTGGACATTTCGGAGCAACAGCTGATCGGAAGACCACTGCTCAGTTCTCTTTCGAAGGAGAATAGGCTCGATTTCTACACGGCGCTTCAGCATTTGAGACAGGATCAGGGGGTGTCGGGCTGGGAGGTGCGCCTGCAGCCGAAGAGAGAAGTTTTGCTTCCCGCCGCATTACATGCCGCCTCCTCGCTGGATGAAGATGGGAACCGCCGAATCCACTGGATGATACAGGACATAACGAAGCAGAGGGAAGCCGAGGAAGCGCTTCTTCAGAACGAGGAGAAGTATCGAGCCCACTTCGGAAATTCGCTCATGGGAATTTTTTCGATGGATTTGCGGGGGAATTACACTTCGATAAACACCGCTGCGCTGAACGTTCTCGGGTTACAGTCACCCGAAGAAGTCGTGGGAAAAAGCTATCGGGAGCACGTCGCCCCCGATGCCGTGGAAAGAGTATTTGGCGAGTACAACAGGGTTTTTCGGACGGGCGAAGGAGTCAGCAGTTTCGAGTACGATGTCATTACAAAGGCCGGGGAACGAAGAACGCTTGAAAGCAGCGTCACTTTGTTGAAGAACCGGGGTGAGCCGATCGGTTTTCACTCTACGGCTCTGGATATAACAGACCGGAAGCAGGCGGAGGAAATCCTGCACCTGACGAATCTTTTTCTTCAGGTGGCCAATGAACATACCCAAATGGAGCCTCTGCTGAAGGACTTTGTGCGGATAATCCATGCGTTCACGGGCTGCGACGCGGTCGGCATCCGGGTTTTTGAACCCGGCAAAACGATTTCCAAGCAAGTGCAGATTGGATTCAACAAGGGGTTCTTCGAGAACGTGTGTCCGCTTTCAACCGCGGATGAATGGTGTCTTTGCCGGATAGCGGCGGAAGGTTCAACGGGCATCTTTAATCTTGGCGGCAATCAGACGTCGCCCCATGTATCGACGAAGAGCGGAGGCGACGTGATTCCGCAATGTCAGAGTCTCGGTTTTCAGATGATTGCGTCCGTGCCTGTTCGGATTGAGCGCCGCCTCGTTGGGCTTATTCAAGTGGCCGCTCGAGATCAGAAGACCGTTCAGGAAAAGACGCTGAGGGTATTGACACAAGCTGTCATCCATATCGGGACGGCGATTGTGCGCATACAGATGAACGAGACGGTGAGGCAGGCTCTCGACTTATCGCGGCGGAAGGTTGCGGAGGCGTCGGCGCTATTGGAGAGCTCGAAGGCGGTACAGGAGTATCAGGATTTTTCGAAAACGGCGGCGGCAATCATTGCTTCATGCAGAAGAGTGATCGGTGCTTCGGCGGGGAGCATAACTTTAAGAGACGAGGAGAACGCTGATTGCGAGGAGCTGATAATAGTCGATGGCGACGGCGCGCACAGCAGCGGCGGCGGAAAAAAGAAGAGCCGGCTTGATCCGGGCGGGACACGCATGACGGCATACACTACGGCAAAACCGATATGCAAGAATAATGCGGGCGCCGACATTGAATTATCGCCTCTCTCGTTAAAGGCGCAAGAGGTTCTGATCGTTCCGATCCTGCTTGACGAGTGTGCGGTCGGCCTGTTGACTTTATATAACAAGCACAATGGATTTTCAGAGGAAGACGTGCAGCTTGCCGGTGCGTTTGCGGGTCATGCGGCGGTCGCATTGCGCAACAGCAAATATCTACTCGCAGTGCAGCGGTCGGAGGCCCGTTACCGCTGGTTATCGGCGGGACTTGAGGCGACCGTAAAAAAGAAGGTGGCGGAACTCCAGCAGGCAAAAACGCTGGCGTCGCTCGGTCAGATGGTTTCGGTCGTGGCGCACGAGATACGGAATCCGCTCCAGAATATCTACATGGGAACCGACGCGCTTCGAAAGGAGCTGAAGAACGACCACGAAAAAGCAGAGATTCTGGAGGAGATCTCCAAGGGGGTCCGGATCCTGGATGCGATCGTGCGGGAACTGCTGGATTATTCGAAGCCGGTGAACCTGATGTATTCTGGGTGGTCGGTGGAGGAAACAGTCGAGCACACCCTGAGCCTGCTCCATGAGCGCCTTGCGCACGTAAATGTAGCCAAGCGGCTCGAGGAATCGGAAAAGAAGATACAGCTTGATTTGGAGAAGATCTCGCGAGTGCTGGTAAATCTCATAAATAATGCGGTGGAAGCCATGCCTGGCGGCGGCGACCTGATCATCTCCTCACGCTTCTGCTCGGTCGAGGGCTTGCCGTACCTGAATCTGTCTATTGCGGATACGGGTTGCGGAATTGACAGTGAGACTTTGGAACGGATTGATGAGCCTTTCTTCACGACGAAAACTCACGGGACCGGTCTCGGGATTACCATTTGCAGAAAAATTATTGAAGCGCATAACGGGAGGCTGCAATTCACGAGCGAAAAGAATAAAGGTACCATAGTAGACATTTTCCTGCCTGCGCAAGCGGCGACTGATTAAATCCAGCTGGCGCTCATCCCAGGTCTCTCCCGGCCATTTACTGATTCTCAGGTGCGTCCGCTTATCTTGATTTTTCTGCTTTCGGCGCTGTATAGTGAAACGAGATACAGATGAAATGTTTCCCGCAGTACCAGTTAGAAGCCGCCGTTTCGCCGCGAATACATGCATACGATCAGGCTCGACCTCCAGTACGACGGTTCGGAATACGCGGGCTGGCAGATACAGGAGAATGCCGTCACAGTTCAGGAGCTTGTCGAGAGAGCGCTCTCGATGATACTCAGGGAACGAATCCGGGTATCAGGTGCGAGCCGGACCGATTCCGGCGTGCATGCGCTCGGGCAGGTAGCCGCTTTTACAACGGAATCAGAGATTCCGATGGAGAAGCTTCGGCGGTCACTGAATGGGATTCTGCCGCCTGATATCCGACTGACGGATGCAAGAGAAGTCGAAGCCGGATTCGCTCCGCGATACGCGCGGGAGAAAACTTATCGTTATGCTTTTGCTTTGGGGGCTTATCTCAGTCCGTTCCAGAGGCGGTATGCATGGCACATTCATGAGCCACTCGATTTAGAGGCGATGCAAGCGGCCGCGAACTATTTGGTGGGTGAACATGATTTTTCCTCTTTTGTTGCGGCCGGCGGCGGAGAAAAAGGACATGTGCGGACGATACACGGGATTTCGTTTGGTGAAGGCGGGATTTTGAATTCGTGCGTTGGGAATGAAGGTCTTTTTCATTTCGATATCACGGCGAACGGTTTTCTTTATAAGATGGCGCGCAATATTATTGGGACGCTGGTCGAAGCCGGCCGCGGCAAACTGCCGGCGCAGAGTATGGCGGCAATACTGGAGGCGAGGGACCGCGGCTTAGCCGGTCCAACCGCTCCCGCCCAAGGATTATGTTTGGTCTCGGTCAAGTATTAGTTGGTAACGGCAAATGAAGAAGACGGTGAAACCGCTGATTGGCATTTCGACGTGCATCGATGTCGGGGCAAGGATCAATCCGGACCGAACGTATCAGTTTCTGGAAATCTCATATGCTGAAGCCGTCGCCGAGGCCGGCGCGGTTCCCTGCATAATCTCCTACCTGCAGTCGAATTTGTATGAAGATATCTTCAAGAGGATCGACGGCCTGTTATTGACCGGCGGAGAGGATCTCCCCACCAACGTTCCAAATGAAGCAGCGGAGGTTGAGTTGGTCCTTGCTCCTGAGAAGCGGATGGCACAGGATCGCGCGCTGCTCATGGGGGCGCTCGAGCGGCGCATGCCGCTCTTGGGAATCTGCTACGGGATGCAGTTCATCAATCTTCATTTCGGCGGCACACTTTTTTATGATATCGCCCATCAACTGCCGGGATCGCGCATTCACAAGCCGGGCAACCTCGTGTATCGGCACCGGGTGCAAATAAAGCGGGGCAGTCGATTACTGTCGATCATGGGAAGGGAGAGCGTTGAAGTGAATTCGAGCCATCATCAGGCGGTTCGTAATGTTGGGGCAGGCCTCACCCTCTCAGCCGAATGTGAGGACGGCGTAATTGAGGCAATCGAGTCACAGAACGACCATTTCATTCTCGGGCTTCAATGGCATCCGGAGAAAGCAGCCGATCAGAATCGGCGGAACATTTTTTCCGCGTTTACAGAAGCTTGCGAGCGCTTCTCCGCCTCTCGCATATGAAAAAAAATTGTGCGACAGCCTTCCTCCTTCTTCTCTTCTTGGTTGTTTTCATCTCCGCTTCATGTTCCAAAGAGCAGGACAAGAATGTGAGGCGCCTGGCGATGGCGCTTCCGCAGGACCCGACCAGTCTCGATCCGGCCATGATCGTCGATGTGACTGGCGGATCGGTTGCGGCAAAGCTTTACAATGGGCTGGTTAGGTTTGACGAGCGCATGAGCGTGGCGCCGGATATCGCCTCGGGGTGGGATATTTCCGACGCAGGGACAACATATATCTTTACGCTCCGCCGCGACATCTTCTTTCATAATGGACGCCGTCTTACCGCACACGACGTCAAGTATTCATTCGAGCGCGTGTTGTCGCCGGACTCGGGATCGAGGAGGAAATGGTTGTTCGATCCGATACGGGGCGCGCGCACATTCATGGAAGGCGATGCCGGCGAAGTATCCGGCCTGCAGGTGGTCGACGATTATACCATTCGGATCGAACTCGACCGTCCGCTTGCCGTATTCCTCCAATTTCTGGCAATGCCAAATGCATATGTTGTGCCGCGTGAAGAGGTCGAGCGATGGGGGAACGATTTTTCGGATCATGCGGCAGGCACGGGCCCGTTCATTCTGAAGGAGTGGCGTCACGACGAGCGCTTGACGCTCGCGCGCAATGATGCTTACTACGCCGAACACGCGCGCGTGGATGAAATGGAATACAGGGTTATTCCGGAAGATTTCACGCGAGTGGCCGAATTCGAGGCGGGCAATCTGGATATTCTTGAGATCCCGGCGGCCGAATACGCGCGAATATCGGCCGATCGCGCCCGTCAGAAACAGATGAAGGTGCGCGGCGGGCTGAACACGTACTATCTCGGCTTTAACTGCCAGAAGCCGCCGATGAACGATGCGTCGTTTCGCCGGGCGCTCTCACAGGCGATCGACCGGCAAAAAATTGTCGAGGTTATCCTCCAGGGGCGCGCACAGGTGGCGGGGGGCCCGATTCCGCCGGAGTTGCCCGGGCACAGCCACAGGGATAGTGCGCTCAAATATGATCCGGTCACTGCGCGCGCCGAGTTATCATCGGAGAGGCGGCCTCAGCGCCCACTGAAACTGTATCAGAGCGCCGATCAGCGCACGCTGGAGGTCGCGGAGGCGATTCAGTATTACTTGAGGAGAGCAGGGGTTGACGTTGAGATCGTTCAATTGGAATGGACGGCATACAAGCAGGCGGTGAACGACGGCCTTGCGGACATGTTTCTGCTCTCGTGGTATGCAGATTATCCGGATGCGGAGAATTTTCTGTATCCGGTATTTCATTCCTCCAACTGGGGCGCTTCGGGAAACCGCTCATTTTACCGCAATCCGGTTTTTGATTCGCTCATAGAGAGAGCCCAGCGTGAGCCGGACGAGCGGAAGCGCGCGGCGCTATATGCGCAGGCCGAGACTGTAGTGATCGACGAGGCGCCGTGGGTTTTTCTGTGGCACCGGACGGATCATTTTCTGGCGCAGCCGTGGGTGAAGGGTTTCGAGCCGGCAGCTATTCCTCATGCGGACAAAGGAACCGGGGTAGAGGTGGCGGGCGCCGAGGACAATAATGGCCGACCCGGTCTGGCGGGGCTCCTTTTTCTGGCGCCAATCGCCGGTATTTTTGCTTTTGGAATCGGATATCCCCTGGTGAGGCCATCGCTGCTCCCCTACGCCGCGCGGAGACTGCTGATTGCGGTACCGACTTTGATCGGTGTGGCGCTGATTGTATTCATGATTTTAAAAATGGCGCCGGGCGATCCCGCGCTTGCGCTGGTGGGCGAGCGGGCCGATCCGCAGACGATCGAGCAGTTGAGGCGCGAGCTGCGGCTGGATGATCCGCTGGCGGCGCAGTTTGCAAATTACCTCAGACTCATCTGCAAGGGCGAACTGGGCCGCTCGTATTACACGAAGAGGCCGGTCGCCAGGAGTCTCATGGAAAAATTTCCGAATACGCTGCGGCTGGCGGGCGCGGCCATAACGATCTCGATCCTGTTCGGCGTGACACTTGGGGTCGTTTCGGCTCTCAAGCACAATACCGTGACCGACAAATTATTGGGGATGATCTCGGTAGCGGGGATTTCGACGCCTGTTTTCTGGCTCGCGCTGTTACTGGTATTCGTATTCGCGTACACGTTGAACTGGTTGCCGCCGTCGGGTATGGGCCGGGGAGAGCTTGCGTATCTTGTGTTGCCCGCAATTGCGCTTGGAACAAATTCGGCGGCCTTTATTGCCAGAGTGACGCGCTCGAGCATGCTGGAGATTCTCTCTCAGCCGTTCATAACGACGGCCAGGGCGAAAGGATTAACTCCGTTGACGGCGGCAATTAAGCATGCGTTGCGCAATGCGCTCATTCCGATCACGACTCTGATAGGGATCGATATGGGCAGCTACCTGAACGGATCGGTTCTGACGGAAACAATTTTCGGGTGGGATGGCATTGGACGGTATGCGATGACGGGTATTCTGAAGCACGATTATCCGGTAATTCTGGGAACGGTGCTTTTCGGAGCCGCTGTTTTTGTCGCCGTAAATTTACTGGTCGATTTGCTCTATGCGGCAATCGATCCGCGGATTGAGCTGCAGAAGGAAAAATGACGAAAGTTTTGGATGGAATAATACAATCTTTCAGAAAGGGGCAACAGACGTGCAGAACGTCCTGATAATGCCTTCAGAGAGATCGTCACTTATCAGATCTGTTCGCGCGTTTTTCCGGCGCGACAAATTTGCCGCGATTGCGGGAATTCTTTTGGTTGTTATTGTGACGGCGGCGATAATCGGGCCGCTTGTCTGGAGATATCAACCGAACGATATAGATCTGGATGAAGCGCTGCAGTCGCCCTCGATGTCACATCCGCTCGGGACGGACAATCAGGGGCGCGACATCCTGGCGCGCACGCTCACGGGCGCCCGTATTTCCCTCGGAATCGCCGTCGCAGCAGCAATCATTTCGCTGTTGCTGGGATCGGTCATCGGGCTGATTGCGGGATTTGCGGGAGGGCCGGTAGATTCTTTCGCGGTAAGTATAATTGATATTGCGCTTGCCTTTCCGAGCCTTCTGCTTGCGATCGCAATAAGCGTCATTATTCCCCCCGGAATGGTTTCGGTGTTCGTTGCTCTCTCGCTCGTAGGCTGGCCCACGTTTGCGCGATTGAGCCGAAGCATTTTCTTATCCATTAAACAGAGTGAATTTTATGTAGCGGCGCTGGCGACGGGATGTTCCGGGCCTCGTTTGATCCTGGGGCACGCGCTGCCCAACTGCATCCCGCTGTTGATCGTTGCCGTAAGCCTCCGGCTGGGCGGGTTCATGCTTGGAGAGGCCGCTTTAAGCTTTCTGGGCCTGGGCGTTCAACCTCCGGCAGCGTCGTGGGGCGCGATGATCAGTAATGGCCGGAATTTTTTGCACGTGGCTCCCTGGATCAGCGTTTTCCCTGGCATCGCGCTTGCTCTTACTATCATGGCGATGAACCTGCTCGGGGACTCGCTGAGGGATTATCTGGACCCGCGAATGAAGATGTAGCGAGATTTTGGATTTTAGATTTTGGATTTTGGATTACAGGTCGAATGATTCATAAGGCCTTGGAACGATAGAGCTTAGAATACAATATTTTGCAGATCACGACAGAGAAAGAGGTTTTGAAGGGTTAGAAATTCAAATGCTGAAGAAGCGAGTAGAGCGTGGTGTCGAGGAAAATTTCTGCCGGAGCGACAATGACAGATTTGTAATAAAACGACCAAAAGAAGTTCATGCGTTTGTATAGTGGGTTTTTTCAATAAGGGCTTTTTTCTTGAAAATAGGGCGGCCATGTGATACAAATCTAGTGCCGTCTACGAAGCATATGCCCGACGCGCTTAGCCATGAGGGCGTTGGGTGGAGGTTTGATATGCCGCAGAAGAAAGTGCTGGTGGTCGAGGATCAGGCTTCTTTCCGGGAATTCCTTCAGGTGACCCTGGCGAAACTGGGGTTGGAAGTATTTACCGCGTTGACGGGGAAAGTGGCGCTTGCGAGGGCGAAGGACCATAAGCCGGATTTGATACTGCTTGATGTCATGTTGCCGGATATGGATGGATATGAGATCTGCAAGTCGTTGCGCTCGCGCGGGGAAACTTCATTGACGCCGGTCATCTTTGTTTCGGCTGTCGGTTCCGACAAGCATATACAGAAGGCAATGGCAGCAGGAGCGACTGATTATCTCATAAAGCCACTGAGTATGGACGACGTGAAGGCGCTGGTGGATCGATACCTGGGCGCCTGATTTCGGCCCCGTGCAAAGACCTCTTGTATGGACGACAGCATCCCTGATCGGCGGAGCCGGTCTTGCCTCACTCCTACCGCTTCCGATCATGTTCCTTCCTTTCGTTTTTCTTGCCCTGTGGATTAGCGGACTGATATTTATTCTTTGCGGAAAACGCATACCGGCGGTATTCCTCGTTCTTGTATGTTGTTTTCTTTTAGGCGCGGCCCTTTACCAAAAGAAATCATTTGAAGTACAGGCGCTTGACCCGCTGGCCCTGCAATTCGGATTTGATCGACCGGCAGCAATGCGGTTGAAGGGGAGAATAGTCGAATACAGCCGTTCAAGAGGAGAAGGCGAGCGGACTAGTCTTCTCCTTGATGTGGATGCTGCGAGCAGGTGTGATGATAATCCCTCGTGGGTTTCGATTAATGGTCGCACGATGGTGAACTGGTATGAAGGCGGGGAGGGAGTATTAGAAGGCGATCAGGTGGAGGTTTTCGGCAAGTTAAGATTGCTTAAGGGGTTCAAGAATCCCGGGGTTTTCGATTATGAGCGCTACATGCATCGCCGCGGGATATATACCAGAATGTCAGCGAGAGGGCCGGACGCGGTTTCTCTGGTTGAGCGGATTGATCTGTCTTCTCCCGCGGGTTGGAGGTATTTCCTGCGCCGGCAGGCGTCGGTCATACTTTCGGATTCCGTTTGGACGAAGGAAACGACAGCTTTTCTTTCTGCGATTCTGCTCGGGGATCGTGATCTCTTGACGGACGAGATGAAGGATTGGTTCAAGCAGACCGGGACATTTCATATTTTGGCGATTTCCGGACTCCATGTGGGACTGGTATATCTTCTTGTGTCGGTGGGACTGACAAGTCTTCGATTCGATCGAAAATGGCGGACGGCGCTTGCGCTGTTGATTGTCTGGTCATATGCACTGATAACGGGAGCGGGTGTGCCGGTGATGCGGGCGTCGCTCATGCTCACGCTCGTGCTTGCGGGCTATTTGCTGGACCGGGAGGGCGATTTTCTCACAGCGGTGGCGGCGGCGGCCTTTGTTCTGTTCCTTATGGATCCCCTATCGATCGATGATGTCAGTTCTCAACTATCCTTCACGGCTGTCATCCTGCTGTGCGTTTCCGAGCCGCTCTTCAGCGGAAGGCTTTATCCGGCGTTACAGGAACGGTTTCCCTGGGCGTTATCGCCGATTCTGCACAAGCTCGTTGTCACGTTGTATGCGTCGGTTATTGTTGGGATCGGTCTCACGCCGATTGTGGCGTATCATTTCAACCAGGTATCACTTGTGTTCCCATTTGCAAACCTGCTCGTGGTTCCGCTTCTTTCTTTTCTGCTGGCATTCGGGTTCGCCACGCTTGCAGTCGGATCGATATCGATTCAAGCCGCCGCGGTACCCGGATTTGGCGCAGAAATCATATCACAGATAATGTTCGGGATTGTAAGGTTCTTTTCAGGCTTACCTTTCAGTTTCGCTCGTATTGGGTCGCCTCCTTACTGGGTGTTGGTTTTGACGATGCTCGGCATCCTGATTGCGTGGTGGAGGACCGGATGGAGGAGAAAGCTTGTCGTATTTGGCTGTTGCGCCGCTGTGGGGATAATGAGCGCCTCCAGCGGCAGGCTGCTTTCGGACGGAGTTTTCCGAATGACGGTTTTTGATGTGGGCGAGGCGGATTCATGCTTCATCGAATCGCCCGAGAGGAAAACGATGCTGGTGGATTGCGGTTTTTCGACGCCGTCTCTTGATTGCGGCGAGCAGTTGATCGCGCCGTTCCTCTGGAGAAAGAATATCAGGAAAATCGATACGCTTGTGCTTACACATCCCGATGCGGATCATTACGGCGGCGCCGGCTTCATTCTGGAGCATTTCAAAGTGGGAAAGTTGCTATTGCCTGATATCGCTCAGTGGCCGCCGGCATTTCTGGAGATCGTGGAGCGCGCGAGAGAGCGGGGCATACGTATAGAGTATGCGGCTGCGGGCGATGTGTTCGAGGTGGATTCGGTGACGCGGGCGGAGGTTCTCAACCCCTCGAAGTCGGTTTCTCAGAAGCGCTATTCGACCAATGAGATTTCGCTTGTCATGAGAATAAGCTGCGGCGACTTTTCTTTTCTGTTGGCGGGAGATGCAGAAGAGGGGTCTCTTCGTGACATGCAAAATTGCGGGAAGACGCTGCGGAGCACGATTTTAAAAGTTCCTCACCACGGGCTCGCAAGCAGCTTCAGCAGGCCTTTCATGCAACAGGTGGAACCGGAGCTGGCGATAATTTCGGGCAGGGCATTTCGTGTGAACGACAGCATACAGAGAAGGATCATTCGATATGCTCCGTATAGCGGGCGCGTGCTCGCGACGGAGCGGGACGGGGCGGTGGTGATCGAGATACTAAACGATTCTTTGCGGGTGAGCGCATGTAGAAGAACGGCTTTTTGAAGATTCGAGGAAATGCGGAGATGGAACAACAGAGGGTTTGCAAAGGGTTTCCGCTGTTGTTATAATACCATTCGTTGTCGGAAGAGTATTTTCACCTGCGGTACCTCATTCGGCCCGGTTTCTCACGGAAACTCATCGGGGACTACGCAAGGAGAGAAAGTTCATGAATAAGGGCTGTCGGACGAGCGTGCTGATCGGCGTGCTCGTGAGTTTCATTTTCGGGATGGGGCTGCTGGCCATCCTGATTTTCGTCTCGTATGGCGACGGCGGAGCTTGGCGATTTGGAGGAGCCGGCGAGAGCGTGGCTCTGCTCGAGGTGGAAGGTCCGATCTTCGACGGGGAAGAGACGCTGACACAACTGAAGGAATATATTGAGAATCCGGCCGCGAAAGCGATTGTTGTGCGGGTAAACAGTCCGGGTGGAGCCGTGGCGCCGTCTCAGGAGATTTACGAGGGACTGAAGCGGGCGAAGGCTCAGGGGAAGAAAGTAGTTGTATCGATGGGCTCGGTTGCGGCGTCGGGCGGGTATTACATCGCATGCGCGGCCGATGAGATATACGCGAATCCCGGTACGATCACCGGCAGCATTGGGGTGATTGCCGAATTCCCGAATATTCAGGGGCTGATGGAAAAGATCGGCATAAAGTTTGACATCATAAAGACGGGACAATTCAAAGACACCGGCTCAGTGTTCAGGTCGATGACTCCCGAAGAAGAGGATCTGATTCAGAAGATGCTGATGGATGTCTACGACCAGTTTGTGGAGGCTGTGGCCGAAGGGCGCAATATGCCGGTTGAACAGGTGAGACAGTATGCGGACGGCCGGGTATTCAGCGGGCGGCAGGCCCTGGAATACGGATTTGTCGATGCGTTGGGCACGCAGTACGATGCGGTCATGCGGGCGGCCTCTCTCGCCGGCATCGAGGGCGAGCCTCAAATCATACGGAAGCACAAAAGACGATTTCCATTCGGGGAATTTGTCGAGAACATGCTGCAACTGTACCTTCCGGCATCGCAGGGGATGCGCCCTCCGGTACAGTACCTTTTCCGCTAAGAAGTTGTTATGGATCAAATTGAATACGAAGACGACGCTCCCGAGTCCGCTCCCGAGCGAAAGGGTTCAGGTTTTCGGCACTACAACGAGAATCTGAGCGCGTACCTCAAGGAGATCTCCCGGCAGAATCTCCTCTCATACGAGGAGGAGATCGATCTGGCCAAGCGGATGGAGAAGGGGGATCAGGAGGCGCGGAAGCGTCTTATCACATCCAACCTGCGGCTGGTGGTGAGCGTTGCCAACAAATATCTTCATTATGGGCTCCCGCTGCTGGACCTGATCGAGGAAGGCAATCTTGGTCTTATCAAAGCTGTGGATAAATATGATTATTCCAAGGGATACAAGTTCAGCACGTACGCCACGTGGTGGATTCGGCAGGCGATCTCCCGCTTTCTCGCGAATTATGGGCGGACGATTCGGATTCCGGTGTACATGACCGAGCAGGTCATCAAATATAAGCAGGCGACGCAGCGCCTGTATAAGCAATGGGGGCGCAAGCCGACGGTCGAGGAGATAGCGATCGAGCTCGAGGTGACACCGGAAGTGGTGGCGGAATTGCACAGGTACTCGCAGAAGATCGCGTCTCTCGAAACGATAGTCGGCGAGGAGGAAGGCATCGAGTTGGGCGAATTGATTGAGGATACTCACTCGATTGATCCGGTCGATATCGTCGCCAAGGTTTTCCGGGACCAGAAACTGATGCAGATGCTGGATCAATTGACGCAGCGCGAGGCGGACATCCTGCAGTTCCGGTATGGCCTGACCGACGGCGACCCGCATACATTAAAGGAAACGGGCGATCGCTTCAGCCTCACCCGCGAGCGCATCCGGCAGATCGAGGCGAAGGCGATCAAGAAATTGAGGAAATACATCGCAGCGAACAACATCGATTTCGAGGAGCTATGAGAACGGGAGGAACGATGAACGCACGACTGAGAGAGGCGATCCGCAGCATTCCCGATTTCCCGAAGAAGGGCATCCTGTTTCGCGATATAACCACTCTCTTGAAAGACAAGGCCGCCTTCGCCGAGGCGATTGATACGCTTGCCGCCCGGCATAAAGGGAAAGACATCGGCAAGGTGGTCGGCATGGAGTCGCGCGGATTCATCCTTGGAGCGCCGCTGGCGTATCTGCTCGGGGCGGGGTTTGTGCCGGTTCGAAAGAAGGGGAAGCTGCCGGCCGAAACCTACAGCGCTAAGTACGAGCTCGAATATGGCGTGGATCATCTCGAGGTTCATAAGGACGCGATCGAGCGGGGAGAGAACGTGATTATCGTGGACGACCTTCTCGCGACGGGCGGAACGGCCGCGGCCACGATCGATCTCGTGAACAATTTCAAGGCGAAGGTGGTTGCAGTCGATTTTCTGATCGAGTTGACCGACCTGCACGGCCGCGACAAATTGCAGGGCTATGATATTTTCACCTTGATCCAGTATTGAAGGTGGTTGAATCACGGACTGGCATGGACTACATGGACTAACACGGACGCACACCGACGGGCACGGACTTAAACGTTGCGGCACGGCTACAACTGAATTAGGGTCTTCAATCCCGGATCGGATTCGGGATGTTTTTGAATTTTGGACTGAAGAATTGATAGATTCAAGGGTTCACAATTCTCACCGGGCATCTCTCACCTTCTTGTCTTTATCATATTTCTTCCAATTGCCGCCTCATAATCCTGCTCCTTTTCTTCCCGTACAAATGTTCGTGTGGGCTTTACTTTCGCCCGGATTTCCTGTATAAATAGAGAAGAGTTTGGAAGCGCGGATGCAATGGATTCGCGCTTTCTCAAGGAAAAAGCGGCCGCTTCGGCGGCACATGTAAGCGCCCGTAGCTCAGAAGGATAGAGCAGCGGTTTCCTAAACCGCGTGTCGCTGGTTCGAGTCCAGTCGGGCGCTCTTTTTTATTATTCTTTGCCCTATTTTTATTTGTGAGCTCGGCAGATTTTTCTTGGTTGGTGGGAAAATGGACGAGTGTGCTTGTCAGTGTACTTGTTTCATTTCCAAGCCTCTCTGAATAAACCCCTTGCTTCAGTGCAGCCGTCTTCAGACCGGCATCGCGGAACATTCCCGCCGAATGAAGTATCAGGAGGACTTCCTAGAGGCAAAGAGAGAGGCAAGGGTGCAGAATGTCCGCCTGTGGGCACAGGAGCCGACAGAGGAAGATGTGAAGGCTGATGCTGACACAGCCGCTGCTGACACAGCCGCTTATGTTGCATCGAGGTGGTCGGATGTCTTCTATAAGGCGTCGTGTCCATCTGCGGAGAAGATAGCAGAACCTGATCCAATTCACAATGGATGATGCATAGGCATCAGGAAGGTGGGGTGTAGGAGCCGTATGAAATGATTCCATTCGCCTGTACCTCTAATAATTTGATAATCTTCAGCAAATCAAGTACACTTTGAACATAGACATTTGCAGTCGCGCATGAGCTAGCGAAAAGAAATTCGGAGAATCTTATGGCAACTGCGGAACAGATCAAGTCATTGATAAGGTGTCATTTCAGTGAGGACCCGGAACGTTTTTACACTATTGCACTTCAGGTTGCAGCATACGAGGCTCAGCAGGGACATGGCGCGCTGGCTCATGATATCCGCAAAATGGTTGATGAAGCGCGCAGCGAAAATAGGCTCACACTTTTAAAGTTTCCGCAAGATTTGCGGGGACTTGTCCTGTCGGGGGAACCGGACGTTTCTCAGGCGACCTTGGTTTTACCCCTTGCCTTACAGAAGCGAATAAAACGAATAATCCACGAGTACAGGCAAAGGCAGAAACTCAAAGAGCACGGTCTAATGCCTCGCCGGAAAATTATGCTTGTTGGCCCGCCAGGAACGGGAAAGACAATGTCTGCGCGCGTATTGGCACACGAGCTTCGCATGCCGCTCCATACAATTCAGGTGGATCGACTGGTAACTAAATTTATGGGAGAAACAAGTGCAAAGCTCCGCCAGATTTTTGACTTGGTTCAGAGGGACCTTGGGGTGTACTTATTCGATGAATTCGATGCGATTGGCGGTGAGAGGACTTTAGAAAATGATGTGGGAGAGATGCGCCGTGTTCTGAATTCATTTCTGCAATTCATCGAGCAGGATGTTTCTGATAGCCTAATCATTACCGCTACGAATAGCCCAAAACTCTTGGATCGAGCATTGTTTCGACGTTTCGATGACGTTCTTTACTATGACCAGCCAAAAGAAAACGAACGGCGACGTTTGATGCAAAACGTACTGGGAAGTTTCTTGGCTTCACGATTTGCGTGGAAGAGCGTGCTTGCCGAAAGTGAAGGGTTGAGTCATGCAGAGATTGACCAAGCCTGCCGAGACGCCATTAAAGAAGTTATCCTTGCTGATTTGGGAAAGGTGAAGGCAACCTTGCTACTACAAATGTTGAAGGAACGACAAAGCTCGCACGGAAAACACAAAGGTTAATGCCAAATGGCTGGTGAGCGATACAGGCACATATTCTTGGCAGGGCCAACCCACACACAAGGATTTACTAGCCCAAATAAAGGGGGCCGCTCTCCAAAGATTCCACCACGAAACCGAGAACAGCATAGCGCTCATCTGCAGGAGCGCCTCAATGAGACTTGGGCTGAAGCTGACCAACGTCAACGTCGAACAGCCGTTTACGTGGAACGCCAAGGTACATACATTGAATTTCAAAGTACACCAGGTTTCGACTTGATTGTCCAGAGCCTTGATGTGTTACGGTCTGGAATTCGTCTCCAGAATGTCCGAAAGCAAGACGAGCAAGGTCTGGAGCGGACTCTGGCAACGGTCTACGTTCCAAATAACAAGCGCCGCTACTTCCTAAGTAAAATTAGAGCATATGCGACTGAGATTAACGAGCGCAGCAAGAGACCAAAAAATTATAATCTGGTGAATAGCATTGACGACATTCGCCTTGCCGTCTTGGAATCTTTCTGGCGTCCAGAGGAGCGATCTCTTATACCGGGTAATTCCCCCGATTGGGTCGAGGTCTGGCTGAGCAGCGACCAAGATCAAGTTGTCTCTCATTTTGAGCCGTTGTTGAGAAGTGTGAAGTGCGAATTGAAAGAAGGTATTCTTAAGTTTCCAGAGAGAACAGTTATGCTTATTCGGGCGAATCGCAGCCAACTGAAACAATTAGTTGAATGCTCGGACGACATTGCGGAATTTAGGGGGGCCAAGAAGATAGCTTCTTTTTACGTCCAGATGGATAACCGCGATCAGTTGGTGTTGGTGCAAAGACTGTTGGCGCGTACAATTGTTGACAGAGACTCAGATGTGGCTGTCTGTATTCTTGATACAGGTGTGAATAATGGGCACTTGCTGATTCAGCCGGTTCTCAACCCCGACGACCTTCACGCTGTTCGTGGACATTGGGGCACAAATGATGATGATGGTCATGGAACTCTTATGGCGGGAACTGCTGCGTATGGTGATTTGTCGCTTCTTCTTGATCACGATGTTCCCGTGAACATCACCCATTGCATAGAGTCGGCAAAAATACTGCCACCACCGCCTGACAGGAATGCCAAGGAGTTATGGGGATATTTTACGGCCCAGGGGATAAGTCTTGCAGAGATTCAAGCGCCAACTCGAAAGCGCATCGGGTGTATTGCTGTCACCTCCGAGCAAACCCGTGACCAGGGCAAGCCATCTTCTTGGTCAGCCAAATTGGACGAGATAGCCTCTGGATACGAAGATGATACTCGACGTCTTATCTTAATCAGCGCCGGAAACGTTAGCACTTCCGATGATTGGCGAAACTATTCCGACGCGAATCTGTCAAATGAGGTCCATGATCCAGGGCAGGCATGGAACGCCTTGACTATTGGAGCGTTTACTGAAAAGATATGGATCAGTGATCCTACATATAAAGGCTACAAGCCAATTGCACCATCTGGAGGACTATCTCCTTATAGTACTACTTCGACCGCATGGCCTAGTCGAAAATGGCCAATAAAACCTGAGGTTGTTTTTGAAGGAGGGAACGTTGCGCGCAGCCCGGATGGTTCCGCAATGGGTCCGGATGATCTGCAACTATTTTCAACGTATTACAAGCCACAAGAAGCCCAATTCGCTACTTTTTGCGCTACGAGCGCTGCTTGCGCACAAGCTGCATGGATGGCTGCACAAATTCAGGCTCAATATCCGGATGCTTGGCCAGAAACCATTCGCGCTCTGATTGTTCATTCGGCAGGTTGGACAGGCACTCTTAAGCGGCAGTTCCTCGGAGCTGGATCAAAGAGTGATTACGCAAGACTCCTGCGAATTTGTGGGTATGGTGTACCCAAGCTAAATGATGCTTTGTATTGTTTATCTAATTCTTTGACTTTGATTTCACAGGCAGAATTGACACCCTTTGAGAAGAAGATTCAGGAATCCATAGGGCGTGATGGTACGAGGAAATTAGCAAGCCGCTACATATCCCGAGAGATGCATCTCTACAACCTTCCTTGGCCCAAGGATACTCTCACGGAACTTGGGGCAATGCAGGTTACGATGCGGATAACTCTCTCATATTTCATTGAGCCCAGTCCAGGTGAGGTGGGGTGGGAAGATCGATATAGATATGCCTCACATGGACTTCGCTTTGAGGTGAATGGACCTGGGGAATCAGAAAGCGAATTTGTTCAGCGAGTGAATGAACAAGCTCGCGACGATGGCGAGCATCCTGGCACGGAAGGTATTGGGGGAAATTGGCTCATTGGAGCGGCAAGAAATGTAGGTTCAATTCACTCCGATATCTGGCACGGAAGAGCCGCGGATTTAGCCGGATCAAATCTAATCGCTGTTTATCCGTCTGTAGGATGGTGGCGGGAACGGCATCATTTGAACAGGTGGAGCAGGCGGACTCGTTACACCTTGATTGTGTCTATCTATACCCCGCAAGAGGATATTGATATTTACACACCCGTCGCGGTTCAGATTGGGCTACCGGTCACTATTGAAATTCCAGCGAGACGAAAGAGAGGCTGACCTCCTGGAAAATCGACCAATAACCACCATTTCACGAGAAGCCCTTCATATTCCGTAAATTTTCCTGCCTTTTTCTTCACGATTCGAGGAGATTTCGTCACTGGTCGGAGGCGTCCTGACTGGCTTTCGAGTATACCGGGAGTACGGCAAGAGGGAGGCTGCAAAGGACAGAGGCTTGAAATGCTGTTTCTGTGTATTAGACCGGCTCCTTGATGTACCGGAGAAATTCATGGGCGATAACAGTTATTTCGTTCTTTGCGGGACCGAAAACCCTTTGAAAAGAATCTCTTTTAACCAAGCCCCGAACATGCAAGTCCCGCCATATTTGCTCAGCATAGGGGCGTTCGTCACCCATATCAGGAAAGGCAAGTCTTCGCGCCAAATCCGCATCTTCGTTGTCACCCACTATTATCGGAGTATCGTGCTTATTTGCTTTTGCCCATTCCAAGGGGTCCTGGAAGATTTTTAAAACCTGCAGATGCCGTGCCGAAAGCTCGTCAATTAGTCGGATGAAAAAGTGTTGTCGCGCCTCGTCGGGCGAATGAGGGAGGGCCGAATTCATGATTGCATTTCGTAAAGCTTTCCGCTTCTCTTCATGGCTGGTCCTCATGGCAGCCTGGCTCGCCTGAAGGACAATATCGATAAAAGTATCATTCTCCCGGAGGTCCTCCAGGCGCACTCCCTTTTCAGCATCCAGCTTTCGGAGACTCTCCCCGACCTCTTCCATCCATACCTGGCGACGCCGATCCAATGGAGGTTCGACGACAAGACGGAAAAGCTCTGTCGCGGCAGTGCCCACTAAAGGAATCGCACCGAGACCTGCACGAACAACCGTATGCGTATAATCCCCTGCTGTGGCCTTCGGTGGTTCATATTTCTTGGAACCCGCCATCTCTTTGTTCAGCCCTTTTTTATCTAAAATGCAGAAATCTCATGACACAATTAATCCTTCCCTTTCGAGGACTTCTCGCACTTTTTCAAAGGCCGCAGTGATATTCCCCTTCGGGAAGGGTATCTGTCCCAGCCCTTCTATGTTGCTGAATCCTTCACAACCCTCCTCCAGTAAGATGATTGCCCGGTTAAAACCCAGACGGCCCTGAAACAATCCTGCTTCATGAATTACATTCATCCGTGCGTTCATAGTACCATCAGCTTGCTCATCCTCACCCGTCATAACCAGGAATGCCATTGCCGCCGATTGAAGCAATTCGGACAGGCGAGCCACATTGGTTACTCCAGCAACTGGAATGCGGTTGAACTCATCCCAAGGGAGGTGGAGGCGGTCCTGGACGAAATCCTTTAACTCCCTCCAGACCGGAGAACGACCATGACCAATGAAAACGTTGGTGCCTATTTCGAGCGAGCGACGGGTTTGCCGCTGTAGCCGTGCCAGATGCGACCCGGCCTTCCGCGCAAATTGTCCTAATTTCGCACATGATTCTATCGTATTGCGCAAGTAGTAAACTAAAGACAGTATAGATAAATGAGGAGGAATTTGAATGCCCTGTTGTCCTGCAACTACATCAAGCGTAGAAAATTTAGAGGGTTGAAGCGCGTGAATGAATTCCATTCTTGAAGTGATATTTGTTTTTTCAACTCGATCTTTCAGTTGAGCAAGAAAAGAATCCTCTTGCTCCAGTAATGCATGATTCAAAAGTGACATGACTTCAAGCTTATCGCTTTCAAAGGCCTTTCTAGCCCTTTCTGCAACTCTTTCGGCCTTCTGAAGGTCTGGATTACCAGCCTTTTCGTAAATTCGCTCTTGTACCTTTTCATTATCGACTTCTTTCCAATTGTCGGTATCAGCCCTTCCCGCCCATGAATTAAAATGGTCCCCCGGTGGCGGAGGCTTGAAGTAGGAGTAGTAAATACGCGATTGATATCCGATCCATGAACCGCTCCAAGCTTTACCAACTGTATTTGCTGCTCCTTCCAATTCTTCTAACGGTGTCTTTACATCCGGCAGTTGACCTTCCTGAGCTAGTTGTTCCAAGCGCTCGGCAACCTCAAGCAACTCCAGATGAAGATCGTTTTTGCCAAGCATGATGACTCCTTTACCTTTGGCAAATTGAAAAGCTCTGAGGCGGAACGCACGTAATTATACCAGATTGGTCGAATTCCAGAAAACCGACCAATAACCCTACTCCCCGACAACCCCTTGATATTTCGTGATTTTTCCTGCATATTTCTTCATGGTTCGTGCAGATTTTGTCATCGTTCGGAGGGGCCGTGGCCTTCGCATTAAGGTGAGCCGAAAGAAAATCCACTATTTCTTCTTTTCGTCCGAGAAGAACAGCGATAGCTGATAAATGATGAGAAATGCAACAGTAGTTGCTTTAAGAGAGAAGTCGTCCGTTCGGGCCTCACCATGTGCTACGGAATGTCGCCCAACATCGGGCGCAGAGCCGGGTATAAAATGGGCGAAGTAGACATTGTCCAGATATTCGTTGAATTTCGACGGAAGAAGAAGGGAAGCTGATATCCTTGCCGTTTGATGGTGTTCCACGGCAGTTTTGCTCAACGTCTTTGCCGTTGGGTAGGATGTGCATCCAGAGGTCCGTTGGAATGACCGAAGCAATCCCTCGATGCGCGGGTATAGAATTGAAGCGCAGCTAATGTGGTCGCCTGCGAGATATCTTTCAACAGATGTCTTGAGCATCTCGATATGTTCAGCAAAAACCAAGTCCTTCCTCTCAATCAAGGGGGACGTTTCAAGCAGCCGTCCCACGTTGGCCGATACCTTTGGAAGCAGTTCATCGATCTGCCACCCCGCCCTTGCGTGCGATATCATGTCGCGGATTAGCTGATCATCGAGGTAAACGAATGGAAACCATTTCTGCGCAAAGAAGGTCTGCCAGGTCTTATTGTCAATCTTGAACCGTTCCTGGAAGGATAGATATGAGTAGAGACTTCCAAGAACATCCTCAAGGTCATAACCGCGCGGTTCGGCTTTTTCTCCATATAGAGGCTCAAGGTCGTAGAAGAACCCTTTGCGCCAACCTACAGAAAAGACGTATATGATGGCCGCGTCTGGAGGAATATCTACCCCAGGGAATCTCATTTTCCCCATATCCAACACACGATTTTTTGTTATTAATTCCCCTTTCTCACAAGAGCCTTTTATGCGAATTAAGATAACCGATTGCGCCTCATTTAGGTATATGGTTGCCGTCCTGTCCTTCCGAATCACGGCCAAAAGTGAATCTACCATGGATGGCAGAATAGGCGGCTTGAATGGAAGCATAGAGAGAATCTGCTGAGGTAATTTTTCGAGTTTGGCCACAAGCTCATCGCCATCTTCAGAGGAGACGAAACCCCGAAGCTCCATCTCCCATTCCTCGCCAGGACGAGCGGAAGTTACTACATATCCACCCGGCAGTTGTTCAAATTTAATTTCAAATGGCATGCCGAGTAGATTTCTCCCTTCTGGTCAGATGTATGGAGCTTGATGAACCGAGCACTACAAGAAATAATCTATCATGGATCAACCCCATAATCAACTGCAAAATGTGTCCAGTAGTGTGCATGCCAGTGTGCTTGTGAGTGTGCTTAAAACGCCGACACGAGCCGACACGACACGACGCAAACCAAAAAGAAACGGCCCAGAAGCCTTTATTTATAAGCCTCCGAGCCGTTTGCACATCAGCCGTTTTTAACGGTCTCGTTTCCTAAACCGCGTGTCGCTGGTTCGAGTCCAGTCGGGCGCTCTTTTTTATTTTGGATTTTGGATTTTCGATCCCGGGGCAAGGTCCGGGACATGCTTTGGATTGAAAAAACACTGCTGTCCAATATCTGATACGGTTTTTTGATTCTCGAAAACCCATATCTTGCAGAGCCGATTGGAGTGACTGGTTTTAGGCTGTTTTTATAAAGCTTTTTTTCACCGCTGAGACGCGAAGAGCGCAGAGAAAGACAATGCACAACAAGACCTTTTGAATCCTCCTTTTATCCTGTCTTTGCGGCCTCTGCGCCTTTGCGGTTTAATGAAATTTTCAGTATCCGCCAACAGTTTTCACTTTGATTGAGCACTGTCCAAGACCAAAAGAATTATTTCAGACAAGAGTCGCGGAAGATTCTTAATTCAGATATCCCAGGGTTTTTAATTGGGCGGCGATGTCGGGGGGAATGTCGTCAGCGTTTGACGGCTTGGCATCGGACTCCTTGATTGCATACTGACGTTCTGAGATTGTGGCTGTGTAATGGATGTCTTTGTAATTGATTTCGGACACGATGGCGCCGGCCGGAAATGGCTCGCCAATTATGAGGGACTTGAGGCTTCGCAAGTCGAAAAGCGCTCCTTCGGTCCGGGGTTTGCCGGAAATAATCAACGGAACGCGAGTTTGCGATGGAACGGGATATGTATGATGACCCTTTGAGACATAGCCGTACTCGGATTCTCCGAGACCTTCGCCGTGGTCGGACGTGAGAATGATCCGCGTTTCAGGGTCATGCTTGAGGACGGCGGCAATGAACTGGAAAACCTGTTTGTCGGATGCGCTGACGGCTTCGGCGTAAAGAGACCCGCTTGCCGGATTATCGACGGCGGCGACAAAGCCTTCATCGGTTATCGGATAACTTCGCAGAGTAGCCCACCACTCATGAACCGTCATGGTATTTATAAAGATGAAATAGGGCGTTTTGGCTGATTCGAGAAACTTTTCGGCATTTGCGAATGCCGATTGCGGAGCAGCATTGTAAATGTACTCGTGAAACCCCCTGCTAAAGCCGAAGGGCGCAGACAACCACAGGTTTTCAACGAAACCGGCTGTTGTGTATCCTTTTTTCTGCAGCGTTTCCGGCAAGAGATCAAAGGTGGGCGCAACCTTATCGCCCTGGTTCGCGACTTTATGTTCAGACGGCAAGAGGCCGGAAAACATGGATACGTGGCTGGGAAGCGTCCAGGTCGAATTGGAATACGCGGCATTATATATTGCAGCGTTTTCCTTTGCCCATTGGTAGGTCAACGGCATGTGCTCGGCCGTGAAATGATCGGCGCGGAGGGTATCGATGCAGATGAGAACAATATTCGGTTTTTTGGAGCGCCAGAATAATATGGGCGCGGCGATTGTGACGGCGAAAACAGCGGCAAATATTATCAAATGCTTTTTCATTCCGCAGATTTTATCCCATCAATTTCGGTAAGTCAAACCTGTTCATGTTGTGGAAGATATGTGTGGAAAAAGAAGCCGCGGCAGGGAGAACCTGCCGCGGCGGGAAATCGGAGGGATCAGGAGCCGATCAGCTTTTCTGCAATCTGGACCGCGTTAAGGGCGGCGCCTTTACGCAGGTTGTCGGAGACGATCCACATGTTGAGGCCGTGCGGGATGGTGTCGTCGCGGCGGATACGCCCGACGAAGGTATCGTCGCGGCCGTCGCAGTTGATGGCGAGCGGGTAGAGCGCCTTTGAGGGGTCGTCGACCACTGTCACGCCGGGCGCCTTCGCAAGTATTTTTCGCGCCTGTTCGGGTGTTATCTCGGCGGCGAATTCGAGGTTGACCGATTCGGAATGTCCGCGATAAACGGGCACGCGCACGGTTGTGGCCGAAACTTTTATGGAATCGTCCTCCATGATCTTTTTGGTCTCGTTGACCATTTTGATTTCTTCTTTGGTATATCCGTTTTCGAGGAACACGTCGATGTGCGGGAGCACGTTGAACGCGATCTGGTGAGGATACACTTTCGGCGGGTATTTGCCGCCGTTCATCAGCGCCTTGGTTTGCTCGCGCAGCTCGATAATGGCTTTCATGCCGGTGCCGGAAACCGCCTGATAGGTGGAAACGACGACGCGCTTGATTTTGGCGGCGTCGTGCAGCGGTTTCAGGACGACCACCATTTGAATCGTGGAGCAATTCGGGTTTGCGATCACGCCCTTGTGCCGCTTGATGGCGTGCGGGTTGACCTCGGGCACAACGAGCGGGACGTCGGGCTCCATGCGGAAAGCGCTGGTGTTATCGACGACGACGCAACCGCGCTTGATTGCCTCGGGCACGTACTGCTTGCTCACGGTGGCGCCGGGCGAAGAGAGGATTATCTCGGTTCCGTCGAGATGGGCGGGGGTGAGTTCCTCGACCTTGATCTTCTCGCCTTTGAAATCGAGTTGTTTACCGACGGAGCGACTGGAGGCAAGCAGCCTCAAATCGGCCACCGGAAAATTTCTTTGTTCGACGATGCGGCGCATTTCTTCGCCGACCGCGCCGGTTGCTCCCACGATTGCGATTTTGTATCCACGTGACATAAACTTTACACCATCCTCTGCAACGCTTGTTGTGTTTGCGCAAACCCGTGTAAGAGGGAATCCTCTGCGGGCAGCCACATGGGGCCGCCCCTACGGGAAATGATCTTCACACTATCCTCTGCAACGCTTGTTGTTTCATATGGCACCTTACGAAAGCTCGTGAGACATATCTTTCGCGGGCGGCCACATGGGGCCGCCCCTACGGAATTTCTGAGAATTCAGGTGCGGCGCGGCCGCCCCTACGGCGATTGATTTCTACACCATCCTCTGCAACACCATGTTATGTTTCCGTAAACCTCAGCGCAGAATATTCTGAACGGAACCGCCCCGCAGGCGGCGGGGCGTCCCTGCCTGCCCTGCCTGATACCGAATCCAATTGTTCCTATTTTACCACAAATTCGGCCACCAAGTCGCCGATTTGGCTGGTGGAGTATCCCATTTCGCCAGCGTTCAGGCTTTTCATTTTGGTCGTGATCGTATGGATGACCGCCTCCTCAATCTTTTTGGCGGCAGCGGGTTCGCCAAGAAAATCGAGCATCATCTGACAGGCGCAGATGGCGGCAATAGGATTGATCACGCCTTTGCCGGTGTATTTCGGGGCGGATCCGCCGATGGGTTCGAACATGGAGGTCCCCTGCGGATTGATGTTGCCGCCGGCGGCGACGCCCATACCGCCCTGGATCATGGCGCCGAGATCGGTAATGATATCGCCGAACATGTTGTCGGTGACAATCACGTCGAACCACTCCGGGTTCTTGACCATCCACATGCAGATGGCATCGACGTGGGCGTAATCGGTCTGGATGTCGGGATATTCGAGAGCCACTTCTTTAAAGGTGCGTTCCCACAGGTCGAACGCGTAGGTCAGCACGTTGGTTTTTCCGCACAGGGTGAGCTTTTTTCTCTTGTCGCGCTTGCGACAGAACTCGAAGGCGTAGCGGATGCAGCGTTCGACGCCGCGCCGCGTGTTGATGGATTCCTGGATGGCCACCTCATCCGGTGTCCCCTTTCGCAGAAAGCCGCCCGCGCCTGCGTACAAGCCTTCGGTGTTCTCCCGGACGACGACGAAGTCGATATGCTCGGGTCCTTTCCCCTTGAGAATCGATTGGACTCCCGGGAACAGCTTGACCGGGCGCAGGTTGATGTACTGGTCGAGCGAGAATCGGAGGTTAAGCAGGATATTCTGCTCGAGGATTCCGGGTTTGACCTGCGGATGTCCGATGGCGCCGAGGAAGATGGCGTTGAACCGGCGCAATTCGTCTACGGCGCCCGGCGGAAGCGTCTCTCCGGTTTTGAGATAGTTTTCTCCGCCGAAACTGAAGGCGGTCGTTTCGTACTGAAACCCGAATTTCTTTGCGGCGGCACCGAGGACCTTGAGTCCTTCGGCGACAACCTCCGGGCCGGTGCCATCACCGGCAATAACAGCGATTTTGTACATGTCGAACCCCAAATACGAGGATTTTCAGCCTGAGGAAATCCCCCTTATTCACTTTGATGTTTTCTTCACCTTTCTTTTTGCGTAATTGATTAATCCGCCGGCGTCGATCAGTTCGCGCATGAAAGGAGGGATGGGCTGCGCGTGGAATTCCTTTCCTGATTTTCTGTTTCGGATAAGGCCGCTCCCCAAGTCGACCTCGATTTCGTCGCCATTGCTGATGCCGTCGACCGCTTCGGGACATTCGAGAATGGGCAGCCCCATGTTGAAGGCGTTCCGGTAAAAGATGCGCGCGAAACTTTTTGCGATTACGCACGAGATCCCGGCAGCCTTGATCGCGATCGGAGCATGTTCACGCGATGACCCACAGCCGAAATTCTGTCCGGCAACGATGAAGTCCCCCTCTTGCGCCTTCTTGACGAATTCGGTATCGGCATCTTCCATGCAGTGTTCGGCAAGAAATTTTGGGTCGCTTGATGTCAGGTACCGCGCCGGGATAATGGCGTCGGTATCGATATTGTCGCCGTACTTCCAGGCTTTGCCGCGCGAAAGATTCTTAATGGCCATTGGTCATGCCCCTGCGTATTTGCCATTTGAAAAGTTCCGGGGAAACAAGATAGTCTTTGTATCCCCGGAAGAATTCGGCGTTTATGAATTTTGCAGATTATAGCGGAATTTGCGGGATTTTTCAACTGGGCGAACCGATGACGTTGACAGGGCTAAGGGGGCGGGACTAGAATTGAATGTCTGTAAAGGGCAGTCGGCATTTCGAAGCGCAGCGGCTGTTTGTGCCGATTTGATGCGGTTTAACGGGTGCCGAGTCACCGGGAGGATAAGCAATGGGGATGATGAAGGAGTTCAGGGAATTTGCGGTGCGCGGAAACGTTGTCGATATGGCGGTCGGCATTATTATCGGCGGCGCATTCGGGTCGATTGTCAAAAGCATAGTTTCGGACATGATCATGCCGCCGATAGGGCTGCTCATGGGGGGAGTCGATTTCTCCAACTTTTTTGTTGCGCTGAAGGACGGGCAAACGAGCGGCCCCTATCTGACATTGGCAGACGCGCAGGCGGCGGGGGCGGTAACGATCAATTACGGCCTTTTTATCAACTCGATCATCAGCTTTCTGATTGTTGCATTCGCTGTTTTTCTTTTGGTCAAGGGCATCAACAATTTGAAACGCCAAGAAGCGGCTGCGCCCGCACAACCGACGACGAAAGAATGTCCGTTCTGCTTTTCTGCCATTTCGCTGAAAGCGACGCGTTGCCCGAACTGTACGTCGGAGCTTCGCGGATAAGGTTCGGGAGGCAGACTCAATCGGAGAGGAAATAGCCGGTTTTCCCTTCAATCCCGCGTGTTTTAGATCCCCACGGATTCGAGCAGCGGTTTGAGGTAGTGGACGAAGTAAACCTGATAGTAGAGATAGACGACAACGATTCCGACGATGATGGCGACGATGGGCGCAATGAATTTCGGGATCGATTCGAGGAAGACCATCGAATCTTCCTCATAGATACCGGCAACTCGTTCGAGCGATTCGGTAAAGCTGCCGGTCTCCTCCCCTATCGTCAGTACCTCGCGGACCATCGGGGTGACGAGGCGTGATGACTGGATGGCCTCCGCCAGGCTTGCCCCTTGCCGCACCGGAAGTGAAATCCTGCTCAGGCTGGCCGCGACCGCGCCGTTACCGGTCACCAGCGCCGCTCGCTCGATCGCCTCGGTCATTGGAATCGCGCTCTCGATCTGCATCGCGAGCGAGCGAGAGAAGCGGGCCATGCACAGCTTGAGGGTAATTGAACGCAGCAGCGGCAGGGAAAGAAGCACTCTGTCCCAGACGGCACGACCTAAGCGGGTGCGCGCGAAGAAGTAGTAGGCGGCCCCGAGACAAACCGCGCTGGCAACTGTATATGTGGCAATCGTCATGGCGGTTGCCCACCTGCTGGAGCTGAACAAGATCAGTATCAGGCAAAGGACGGCATAAGCCATTGTTAGTTGTATTGCCGGATAAATCGAAGCTCGCACGACCGCTCTTCTGAGTTTTAGTCGCATGTCAAAGTAGCTTGCCAGGCGCGAGAAAACCTCTTCCAGATGACCCGACCGCTCGCCGGCCCCGACCATTTCAATGAACATCGGGGGGAACATGGACGCCCGCCTCTGGAGCGCTTCACGGAGGGTTGAGCCCTGCATGATGTCGGCCTGCACTCCGTTTATCGCGTTTTTCAGGCGCCTGTCCTTTGATTCCCTTGCAAGGAGCGGGAGCGCGCGGGTCAAAGTAAGTCCGGCCCGGATGGAAATCGCTGCCTGTTTCGAGAAATTGGCGAGCGATTTCAGTTTGATCCGTCCCGATCCCGCAAAAAGTTGAGTTTTTTTGGAGACGGGTGCGTCTTTTGTGGAAGTCATGCGAACCTCAACCGATGATCAACGTGTTTACAATGGCCTTTTTCTATTGTATCACAAGGCGGCAAAGCCGCAACCAAAATAGTCGGAACACGAATTGCCCGAATTTGACGAATGACACGAATCATCATCGATTGTAGGGGCACGGCGTTGTTAAATGGCGCGACACAGGCAACAGGTATGCCACCACATGGGTAACAGGTATAGTTGTATGGGGCGGATTTGAAACCCGCCCCTACAGGTTAGGATGCAATGACGGAATGATTGAAACCGTTGCCAAGTAACGCATCAATGACTGGCTTTGAGGAGCTTAAGAAGGCGGCTAAACTCGTCCGGGAGCGGGGCGGTGAACTCCAAAGATTCACCGGTAACCGGGTGTTGAAAGCCTAGCGTTTCCGCATGAAGCATGTGCTGGCGTAGATTCGTGATTGCGTCAATCACGTTGGGTTCCATTTGTTCAAGAAATCGCTTGGGCCTTGTTCCATAGGCCGCGTCTCCGACGACCGGATGGCCGATGTAGGCCATATGAACGCGAATCTGGTGAGTTCTTCCGGTGGCGAGTATAATCCGCAGATGTGAGAGAGCGGTGAAATTTTCGATGACGGCAAAATGAGTCAGGGCATGCCGGCTCGCCGTGCCGGTAACGGCCATTCTCTTTCGATCGGATGGGCTGCGTCCGATGGGGGCGTCGATGGTTCCGCTCGATTCGGAGAACTCTCCATAAACGAGCGCGCGGTACTGCCGCTTGATTTCGCGCGCGCCGATCTGCTTGGCAAGGAGTCGATGTGCGGCGTCGGTCTTAGCCACGATGAGAAGGCCGGATGTGTTTTTGTCGAGCCGGTGAATGATGCCGGGCCGATCGGCGCCGCCGGCTCGCGAGAGAAAGGGCGAATGGGCCATAAGTGCATTTACTAACGTGCCAGATTTTGCTCCGGCGGCAGGATGCACGATCATTCCAGCCGGTTTGTTCACGATGATGAGGTGCGCGTCCTCGAAAACGATGTCAAGTGGAATGCGCTCCGCCTGCACCGCCGGCGGTTCGGGGGGTTTAATGGAAACGGTGATGATCTCCCCTTCCCGCACTTTATGGCTGGGTTTGGCCGGGTGCTTATTGACCAAGACGCAGCCTGATAGAATCAGATCTTGTGCGCGAGCGCGGGAGAGGTGCGAGAGGCAGGAGGGCAGATACTGATCCAGGCGCATGCCCGCATCTTCGGCCATAACATATAGAACTTGTTCTTGTTCAGACATTTCAGGATCTCTCAGCCAGCAATTTCCCTGCACATTCAGATGATATACGGGATGAGAAGCGAATGCAAGTCGTTATGGGCAGCGCCGAACATTTCACAATAAATGCGGTGGCGGGAATAAAGACAAAAAAATCAGGCCGCCATTTTGGGCGAGCCTGCATATGCTTTGGAACGGATACCAGCATAAGACGCCGGCATTAGATGGATTTTGGCAGCAATTCCCCTGCAGGATATTCGCCTGCTTATTTCGCGAGCAGGCAAGAATCCCCCAGCTTTCGATACGCACCGCACGTTCGGTCGGCAAAACCCAGAGTTTTGGGTTCAACCGTCTGAGTCGAGATGTGCGATTACAGGCTTAGAGCCCTCGTAAAGAAAGCGTAGGCAGCTTCCTTTTCCACGTTTTTCACGCAGACATATTCGCTGGCCAGGATAGTGAACGCCCGTTCCAGCAATATGTTTTCAGTTGTCGAGAGGCCTTTCGTCCGGTTCTTTCGATCCAGATTGCGGACAACCTCAGCCACCTGGCACAAATCGCCGCTCTGAATCTTGCGGTTGTAGGCCCTGAACCGTCGCTGCCAGTTGTCGGAGCTTTTGGACTCCTTTTGCTTGAGCACTTTCAAAACTTCGCCGAAGTGCTGGCGCTTAACCGGCCGCCTCAGTCCGGCATGATCCGCGTTTTCCTCAGGGATATAGACGGTCATGTCGAACATTATCGGCTTCAGGACGAGGAACTTCCGCTTTTGGCCTGAGAACTCTTTTCTCTCAATAGCGACAACTTCGGAAGCGCCGTGGGCAGGATGAATGACGATGTCGCCCTTCTTGAGTTGAGACAGCATCCGTTTGATCCATTTCCCCACTAACCCGTCCCGTTTCGGGTTGGTTTAGGATAGCATAAACGGCTTTCTTTTGTCAAGAGAATTTCCACCCTCGGCGGTTCAAAGAGCTACAGTATGTGGTTTTTATCGTAACGGGAGAGGAGGAAAGGCTACAGCGGGCTTTGATTTTGCCATATTCTTTAGCCTCCTTTCTTTCAACGGAGCAAATATAGGGCGCGATCAGGATATCATCAATTTTGCCAGCTCGTCGATGTCTCTGATTGGAGGAGCGCATCCCTTTTCTGTGCAGACATGTGCCGCAGGAATATCTTCGACCGGATATCTCATTGCCTTGATAAGCTGTATATCCTTAGATGGATCAAGTAATTGCACAATTTTCGCCGGCCGGTACAGGCGCTTTGCTTCATGAAGAAGTTTGCGGGCCTTTGCCTCTTTGGCGGAGCCGACGATGGTTACTTTTGTTGATCTGTCGCTTGCAAACTGGAAGGCAAGAGCGTATTCGGCTGCCATGTAACCGAGATCTTTTTCAAGCAAATTGCGTACATTTTGCTCAAAACTTATAAGAGTGGAGGCAGCAATCATGAGATATGCGGAATCTGCGGTGTAGTTATAGAGGCGGCCGAAAGTCTCGACGGCGGCCATGTTTTCGTGAAGCGGTTTGTGCCGGATTTGAGTGGCTGGCGGCATATCGCTGTCAAGCGTGGCATCGTAGAAGCCGCCGTCAGGCGCCGCGAACCTGGCGCGGGCGACCTCCATCAGCTTTTTTGCGCTTTCGAGGTATCCATGATCCGCCGTTGTCTCATAAGCGTCGAGATTGGCTCGAGCGAGACTGACGGCATCGTCAAGAAATGCCGGCGTACCCTTTCTCCCATCGCTCGGGTAATGGAGGGCGCCGCTGTCTTTGTCGAACGCGTTCTTCATGAGATAGTCCAGGCTTTTGAGGGCTATTTCGCGGAGATTCTCGTTTTGCAGAAGGTGGTAGGCTTCGAGGATAGCGGAAATCGCGCGAGCGCTCGCATTGACATATACCGTTCGATCAATAACCGGCTCGCCGTATTTTTGCCGTTCTGAAAGAGGCAGTGAATAATATGTTTCGCCCTCCATAATGATCCGGAGAGAGTGCTCGTCAAAGATGTCGGCATCCTGGCTGTTGGAGAAGCCTCCGTCGGGATTCAGGAGTTTTTCGGTGATGAACCGAATGATATTCTCCGCGGTCACCGCATACTCTTTTTTGCCTGTCAGGCGGTAGGCATCGAGGTAATTCTGAAGGCTTTCGGCGTTTACAATCAGGTTTTTCTCGTAGTGAGGCTCATTCCACTCAGGCGACACCGAATAGCGGAACAATCCGCCGGCCTCCTTGTCCAGGAGTCCCGCGCTCATGTTTTGCAGGGTTTTCTCGGCAAAAGCCAGCAGACGCTCGTCAGCCGTACGGAAGAACTGAGCAAAGGCCAGGGAAATCGGACCGGCTTGCGGGAACTTTGCGCTGTCGCCGAAGCCGCCGTGAACAGGATCGGAATTTTTCAATATGTCTTCGATGATTTCGCTGGTAAGCTCTTTCACTTGATGGGGCTCAGGAGCCGCCAGAGGGGAGACACGGGCGGCCTCTGTCGCAAGAACTCCGGCCGCTTCCGATATCCGCTTTCTGTTCTGGTCGTACCAGTTTTTTGCCTGCTTGAGGAGTTCCTTGAGTGCGGGGGACGGCAGGTAGGTGGCGCCATGCACCACAAATCCCTCATGCGACATGATGACTGTTGTAGGCCATCCTCCCTGGTTGTAGCGTTCATTGATATCCGGCCGTTTGTCGCACTCGACCCGAACCGGGACGTACAGTTGCTCAACCAACTTTCTGATGTCATGATTTCCGTAGGCTTCTTCGTCCATGACATGACACCAGTGGCACCAGGGGGCGCCGATATCAAGCAGGATGAGTTTATCCTCCCTGCGCGCCTTCTCAAAGGCCTCGGGCGACCACTCCAGCCACTGTATCTTATCCACGATAGAAACTCCTTTCGTTGCTGAGGACATCAACTCTCGAATAAAGTCTGGCACCGGCCGAAAAGAAGCGTCAACAGGGGCGGAAGAGCAGGATATGAGCGTGCGAAATTAAAGGGAGAAGAGATTCTTCGTCGCAAAGCTCCTCAGAATGACAACGTAAGTAGCCGCTTCTATTCACTTCTTTCTTTGAACAATATCCTCCAGAAATATCATCTAGTAATTACTCTACCTTCTATGAGCGCGAGGTGGCTGCTAGAGTCTGTGATATAATCGGCCATTATACACCAGGGAGGCTTCTGCGCGTTAATTCAAAGACGGGGGCAAAGGAAATGGCGGATAGTAAGAAGAAAATCGGCACAGAGCGGATACAGAACATCGTATACGGATTCAAGCACTCGGCGATTTTGTGGGCAGGGATCGAGTTGAGTTTGTTCACGAAGGTTTCTGAAGGGGCTTGTACGATTCAGGACATCGCCTCGGCGTGCGGGTTGTCGCCGCTGAATGCAGAGCGGATGGTTGTAGCCTGCACGGCGCTCGGGCTGCTGGAGAAGAAACAGGGGAAATATGTAAATGCCGCCGACGTCGAGGAATATTTGGTCGAGGGGAAGCCGCGGTATTTCGGTGCGTGGTCGCTGATGGGAAGAGCCGACTTCAGCGATTGGCTCAACCTGTGCGAGCGTCTTACGAGCCCTCAGCCGCCGTCGGTTCTCGGGATATATGAAAAGATGGGGCCCGAGCAGCACGAGATGCTTACGCGCGCGATGTTCAACGTCGGATTGGGGGCGGGGCACAAGCTGGCGAAACAGTTTGACTTTTCCAACCATAAGCTTGTGCTCGATCTGGGCGGGGGGTCGGGCGCATATTGCGTGGCGTTGTGCCGCCGATTTCCGCAGTTGCGGGCGATCGTATTTGATTTCCCGGATGTTTGCCGGGTGACGGACGAACTGATCGCGGATTCGGGGCTTTCGGATCGGATAAAGACCAATCCAGGTGATTTCACCCGCGATAGATTTCTGGAGGGTGTGGATGCGATCATGCTGAACGGCAACCTGACCCAATATGGGCCGGACGAAGTGCGGGTGATCGCGCGGCGGGCATATCAGGCGCTTCCGCCGGGCGGGGTGATGCACATAATTGCCGAGAATTTAAACGACGACAAGACCGGTCCCCTGATTGCCGCCACCTGGTCGATACACGAGGCGCTGCTGGGCAGCAAAGGCCGCGCCCATAGTGATGCCGAGGTGACCGGATATCTTGAAGAGGCCGGCTTTAGAGACGTTGCTGCAACCGAATTCGTCCAAAATATTTTGCAGCGGGTTACGGGCTGGAAGTGAAGCTGGCGAGGGCGGATATGATCCTTTTCTGGTCCTCGTCGGTCAGCTCATTGTAAAACGGCAGGCGCAGCAAGCGGTCGCTGAGGTCTTCGGTGACCGGAAAGTCCCCCTTCTCATATCCGAAACCAGTTCCCATTTCTGACAGATGAAGAGGCACGTAATGAAAGACGCTGTTGATCCCAAGCGTTTTCAGGTGCGCGATAATAGCATCGCGC
Source organism: Candidatus Abyssobacteria bacterium SURF_5 (assembly GCA_003598085.1). Lineage (NCBI taxonomy): Bacteria > Pseudomonadati > Candidatus Hydrogenedentota > Candidatus Abyssobacteria > Candidatus Abyssobacteria bacterium SURF_5. The sequence goes on along the minus strand of QZKU01000045.1, from coordinate 5,069 downwards.
TCTGCGAGAGATCGCGCGATCAAGTAGAACATATGAGCCGGATGGGCGCAGTGGCTGGGCACGACGGGAAGGCGGATTCCGGTCTGCCGTGCCCAGGAGGAAAGGGAATCATAGTAGGTGTTCCAAATCCTCTTCCGCATCGCCTGTATCCGCTCCCGCGCTTCAAGCTGGGCATAGAGAAAAGCTGCGAGGACATCGGCCGGGAGATAGCTGGAGCCGATATCGACCCAGGTGTATTTATCGATTTCTCCGCGGAAGAATCGGCTGCGGTTGGTTCCCTTTTCTCGGATGATCTCGGCGCGTTCAACATACTGCGGATCATTGATAATGAGAGCGCCGCCTTCTCCGCAGATCACGTTTTTGGTTTCATGGAAGCTGAGGGCTGACAGGCTCCCGAACGATCCGAGAGGTTTTCCGCGATATTCTCCGAACAGGCCGTGAGCGCAATCCTCGACCACCGGAAGCCCGCGGCTTTGGGCGATGCGAAGAATGGGATCCATTTCGCAGCCTACTCCGGCATAATGAACGGGAACGACGGCTTTTGTTTTCGGCGTGATCGTTTCTTCCAGCCGGCTCTCGTCCATATTGAGGGTGTCGGGCCGAATGTCGATGAACCGCGGGTGCGCGCCCCGAAGGACGAACGCATTGACAGTAGAGACGAAGGTAAAAGAAGGCACTATCACCTCATCGCCGGGCCGAATATTCAGAAGCACCGAAGCCATCTCCAGTGCGTGCGTGCAGGAGGTGGTAAGCAGAACTTTTGGAGCACCCAACAGCCGCTCCAAAAGCTGGTTGCATCTCTTGGTGAAGGGCCCGTCGCCTGAGATATGTCCACACGCGATGGCTTCACGGATATAATCGAATTCTTTGCCGACGAAGAAAGGGCGATTAAACGGAATGTGCTGCACGGATGATTTTATCCTGTCCCAATAAGATCCTTGCGGCGGATCTGCGCGTGTTACTTATCAAACCACTTGTGAAATGTGTAGGACGAGTAGCTGGGTTCGAAGCCAAGGCGAGACCAAACCTTCTGCACCGCGATGTTGGTGATCTGCGTTGAGACTACCATTCGTTCCGCCCGTTTGTCCAGGCACCACTTCATACCCTCGATCATGAGATAGCGGTAGATGCCGCGGCCTTGCGCCGAAGGGGAAACTCCGAAAAGGACGCCTTCGCCTACCTCGGGGCTCGCTAATCGCAGGGTAGCGAAACCGGCAGCGACACCGTCCAGTTCTGCTATGATCACCTGATCCGCCAGATTAGGAACAACGCAGGAGCGGCGCGCCCACGAGGTATAAATCTCGTTGCATTTGATCGGATCCAGCCTCTCATCACAATGATAATGACCTTGGTAGCCTTCAAAAGATTTTGCCGCTATCTCGGCAACCGCATCCTCCTCCCCCGCCTCGAACGGGCGAACGACGATATCTCCCGCAACGTTAGACGGAATTTGATCAGGAGACGATTTCCGCTGATAGTACATGAGGGTATCCATCAAAAGAAAGCCTTGGGCTTCCATAGTTTGCGCGGCTCGAAGTTCTGAGGTCGCACAGCGGGCAATGAGCAGGACGATCTCCTTTTTATGGCAGAAATCGAGGATGGAGTGAAGGTCTTCTGCGGTTACGTTTGATGCGCGGGCGACCCTGAATCCGAAGCGCTGCTCATCGATGGCGGACAAAGCTACATCAGCCGGCATGTTCTGTCTGTTCCTCTTTTGGACTTGCTGAAACCGCAACGGTTTCCCTGGTGACGCTTGAGGGTCGCCCCATTGCCCGGAAATACATCCGGGCGAGATATTCTCCGATAATGCCCAGCGCAAAGAGTTGTGCTCCCGAAAATATTGCGATTATCGATGCCAAAAACGGAAAGCCGGGCACGCTGCCGCCCTCAATCAGATAGCGTCCGACGACATATATCAAAATGAGAACTCCAAAAAAGGTAAAGGAAAAACCGACGAGGCTTGCGAGTTGGAGCGGTAATGTGCTGAAACCGGTAGTCATGTTGAGGCCGTGCGTGATTAATTTTCCAAGAGTGTAATTGGATTCGCCAGTGCGCCGGGGATGATGAGGAACGGCCACGGCTGCGAAGCGGGTGGTTCCCCATGCAAGCAACACATCTATGGAAACGAACGGGCTCTCATAATTGGCAAAAGCAGTTCGGAGGTCGGTCCGAAAAGCGCGAAACGCGCTCACGTCGCGGGCTGTATCGACATTCATTGCCTTGCGAAGCATGAGCTTGATAAAGCGCGAAGCGAGATTCCTCCAGAACGTATGCTGTTCGTCGACCGGTGCGCCGTATACGACATCGAAGCCGGATGCAAGCTTATCGAGCAGCTTCGGGATTTCCTCAGGCGGATGCTGCAGGTCATCGTCCATGGTGACAATGAATTCGTGACGGGCGTTTCGGATACCGCAGAGAAGTGCGTTCTGCTGGCCGTAATTTCGCATCAGGTCGATTCCGCGTATCCATTTGTACTGTTCGACCAAGTTCCTAATCACGTTCCAACTCTGGTCCTGACTGCCGTCGTTGACCAGGATCAATTCGTACTTTTCGCCTGTCGCTTCCAAGACCGGCGCCAATCGGCGAGCGAGTTCGGGAAGAGAAAACTGACTGTTAAAGACGGGAACGACGACGGAGAGATTCATTCAATCAATACCCATAGAGGGAGGGTTCTGCAATTCTGCCTTCTATTACGAATCCTATGAACCTGTTACAGTTATAATAGCAAATGATCGGCTGGCATTTCAATTCGGGAGCTTTCACGTTGTCTTCTAATCTGATCGGGTGGCGCCGAGTGAGCAAATCCGGGGGACGGGCGGTGAATGGTATAATAACGGTATGACACGGGTAGGCAGCAAGGGCTTGGTTGCAGCAATCAACAGGGCAAAGGGCAACATTTCGAAATCGAACATTCTCACTTTTTTGTTTTTTCTTTCATTTGCCTATCTTTTTGCGACAGGCGCACAATATAACGTTGCCGACGGCAGTGCTCCGTGGCTGGATGGCGATTACGGGGTACTGATCTACATCAGTGAGCGGCTCCTTCATGGCGAAATGTTGTACCGGGATTTCTTTTCCTTATACACTCCAGCCTCTCATTATCTCATTACTCTCCTCTTTCAGGTTTTAGGAGACAATCTTCAAGCTGTCAGGATTGCTCTCGCACTCACAGGAATGGCTACCGCCTTCCTGGTCTTCCATCTGACAAAGAAACTGACAAGCATAGGTGTCGCAGTGGCCGGGATGCTGTTTGCATTCATCTTGGGTCCCGTTTCCATAAATTATCCTTATCCGAGTTGGTTTTGCATCCCGCTGGGTCTGTTGATGATTTCGATTGAGCATATTGCCTGGAGAAGGAAATCGGCGGCGCTTTACTTTGCGGGCGGCGCCGTCGCAGGTCTGATCTTCTCGTTTAAGATCAACTATGGCGTCCTGGCTTTTTCGGCGCTCTTGTGCATCGAGGCGTTCGAGTGGATGTTTGATTCGGAGGCGGCAAATGAATCAAGACCGCAAAGGCTTTTCTCCTCTGCAGTCGCAATTTGCTTTCTGCTCTTGCTGCCATTCGGCTCGATCGTCTTGATCAGGCATGACCTGTTGTTGAGGAATATTGCCGTTTTCTTCGTAAGCGCATTTTTGGTTTTTCTGGCGGGAATATGCTTGCTGGGCTTACAACTGAAGAAGAAGCTCAGTATCAGAATAAAGCCAGCGCCGATGCTGTATTCGGCACTGGGGTTTCTGCTGGTTACAATTCCATGGGCGGCCTATTTTTTGAATAGGCTAGGACCTGACTGGTTTTTTGATCGGTTTCTTTGGGGGCTGTCGAAGTATTCACAAATCCGTCTGCAGCCGATGCCTTTACCGGCGCCGGAAGGCTTGTTGCTGTTGCTCGTTTTTCTCTTGCAGGGGTTTTTGTTCCTGACGAAAAGGGTGAACAAAATTGGCAAGTGGGCGTTCTTCGGTATTTTATGGTTGACGGAGTTGCTTCTTGCATACAAGCTGGTGTTCTATCTGAGGACGGAGGCGCTTCCGGTAGGGCAGATTTACAGCAAATGGGGATTTTCGGTGGTGAATTACGTGCCGCTTGCGGCACATATCGGCATATTTTTCTGCCTGTTGAAGGAGTTCAGAGAACCGAAGAAACCGCATGCGCTCAATAGAACGCACCTGCTGCTGGGATTATGGGTTTACTCAATAGCGGCATTTCATACTTTTTATCCCATAATGGAGGCCTACCACCTCATATGGAACATGATTCCGGTGGTCATTCTGGTGTTGGTTTTTTTGAGTCGTTCGGTTGATTTTTGGAGGAAAGAGCAAGCATCAGTCTTTTTCGGCGACAAACTATTGCGGGGTATTTCCGCTTCGATTGTTCCTCTGTTTATCGCGGCCTTCTTCGGGCTTCCGATGCTGAATTTTTTTGTGAAGATAGAGCTTTTCCCGCCCCATATCGCGCCGGCGAGATTTGATGAAATTGATTCGGCGCGGGCGGGGATCGTGATGCCGGAGGAGCAGGCGCACGGGATGAATGGAGCGCTCAGGTTCATAGCTTCACAGACATCTCCGGATGAATACATCCTTGACGGAACCGGCTCTCTGTTTTACTTCCTGAGCGACAGGCAAAATCCTACGGGCTGGTTTTATTATGAGACCGTTTTGCTGACGCCGGCTGACATAATCCAGTACAAGATGAGTGTGGAGCAAAGGAAGCCCCGAGTAGCCGTGACCTCTTATGCATCTGAAATTCACCTCTCACATTCCCTGCCCGAGATCTACGAGTACTTTTTGACAGAGTACAGACCCATAATGATGTCTGGGGATTACCGCCTGTGGGTGCTGAAGGATTCATGAAGTGTTTGCAGGTTCATTGTGATGGCAGGGAGAGATTTGCGAGGCGCTGCGGGTTGTGAAGAAAAGCCGTGGGGCCTCTAGCGAAGGGCCTTGGTTAATCCCGCGAGGCGCGGGACTCTACTGACTGAGAGTGGTCCTGTACATAGCGTCTGGGGCCGCGTTTCTTGATCTGCCTTTCTCTAACGACGGCTTCGGAACGGGTTTGGAATTTTTCAGTCAGA
>QZKU01000044.1 GCA_003598085.1 Candidatus Abyssobacteria bacterium SURF_5 | reverse complement strand
CACATTCCCACAACGCCTACTACTGCTGATTCGCTTCGCACCTTTAAAGACAAAGACCAAAGAAAAGAGCATTTTACAGAAATTTCTTGACATTACTCCGCAAATTTCGCGAAACTGTCTGTTCTTTCCTTCGTGGCAAGCTTTGCCCCCGATTGAACCCGTTAAAGTGTGTATGCTATACTTTTAAAGCTGAAGGGTGTTTGCTTCCGTTCCTGTGCGATTTTGCAGGAGCGGAGCAGGTTTCATCAGGGAAGGTCTTTTCGGCAGCATGAGTTTTTTAGGTAAAGCGATTGCGACGGGAATCGGGACTGTTCCGCATATGGAGCCGGACCGGCCCATCGCCCTGATTCTTGAACACTTTACGGAAGCGCCGTTCTGGCCTCAGCTCAGCAGAAGGCGGTTTCTGGAGCAGATGCTGGTACAGTTTACCGAGAAGATGTGCGGGGTTATCGTGGATGAATCGTCGCGTCGAATCCAGTTCACACAAGCCGCCCCCGATCTTCAAGCGGAGTTCTACGAGCAGTATATCAACGGGCGCGTTGACTACTTCTCAATCTCGCCCGAGTATGCGGAGGGGCTGCATGCTTTTCTGTCCGCCGTCGAGAAAAGGCGAATCCGTCCCCCGTTTCTCAAGGGGCACCTGGTTGGCCCGATCACGTTCGGTCTGAGCGTACTCAATGAAGCGGGATACGGGATCATTTATGATGAAGCCGCAGCCGACATCGTGATCAAATGCCTGGAGATGAAGGCGCGGTGGCAGGCGAAGCTGTTTCAGGAATACGGTGCGACCCCAATCATTTTCATTGATGAACCGTATCTTTCCAGTTTTGGAGGTCCATTCAGCAGCCTGACGCGCGAGCGGATCATCGACATCCTCGATCAGCTCATTCGTCCCATCCGGCAGGCAGGCGCTGTGGCAGGCATTCACTGCTGCGGCAACACTGACTGGAAGATGCTGCTCGAGACCGAGACCGACATCATCAGCTTCGATGCATTCGGCTACCTCACCGGTTTCGCCTGTTACAGTTCGGAGATCTCACAGTTTCTCGAACGCGGCGGCAGGATTGCCTGGGGGATGGTGCCGACGGAAGCATATACCGGGACGGAGACGGCGCCCGTTTTGGCAGATAGAATGAATGCGGCATTTGCGGCTTTCGATTCGAAGGGGATTGATGGTCACATGGTATGGGAACAATCGCTGATCACGCCCAGTTGCGGTGTCGGCCCGATTGCCGACGAGCGCGCCGCGGAAGAGATCTTGATAATGGCGACGCGGCTGTCACAGGCGATGAGGGAAAGGAACGGCCGGAAATGAAGACGCCGAAAGCGATTGTTGCCTTTCTTTTCCTGATAATGCTCGGGTTCCCTTCGTGCGGGAATGAGCCACAGAAACCGATCATGTCTTCCGCCGACGCGCGGGCGCAAGAGATGCCCCCGAACCGGATCGTCTCGATGGCGCCGAGCATAACTGAAATAGTTTTTGCGCTCGGGCTCGGCGAGAAGGTGGTGGGAGTGAGCGATTTCTGCGATTATCCCCCCGAGGCGGCCAAGAGACCGAAAGTGGGCGGCCTCGTGAACCCGAACGTCGAGGCTGTGATCGCGCTTGAGCCTGACCTTGTCATCGCGCTCCCGAACGCGACTCATGAGAATACGTATCGCTCGCTCAGGCAACTCGGCATCAAGATGCTTTCGCTCCCGAACGACACAATCGCCGACCTTTACGCCACCGTTGAAACCATCGGGCAAGAGGCCGGCGCCGAGGCGGCCGCCGCCGAGATGATTAAGGGACTGCAGGAGAAGTTTGCCGAGGTCGGCAGTCGCGTGGCGGACAGACCGAAGCGCAGGGTCATGTTCATCGTCGGAATGGACCCGCTGTTCGTTGCGGGCAAAGGGACCTTTATCAATGATTTGATCGGGATCGCCGGCGGCGAGAACATTGCCGGTGACAGCTCAATGAAATATCCGCAGCTGAGCATAGAGCAGGTTGTCTCGAAAGCACCGGAAGTGATCTTTTACACATCGCTCAATTTCGAATTGACGGGCGATCAGGAGAAGCAGGCGGAAAAAGTATGGAGCGCCTACTCGACGATTCCGGCGGTCAAAGAGGGACGGATACACGGATTGGTGGCGGATCATGTGACTCTTCCCGGCCCGAGGCTTCGAATCGGGATCGAGGAGATGGCCCGGGCAATCCATCCGGAGGCATTCCCGCAACGAGAGCAGGATCAGTGAAACGGCTGACCGCAAGACGATGGCTGGCGGTGGTTTTTTCGATGACGATGCTGCTGCTTGCCGCGATTGTGGTGTGCTCGCTCATTGGGCCGACTCCGCTCGACATTGGCGAAGCGCTCGAGTCATCCATCGTTCCCAACCCCCAGCGAATGATATTGTTCGGCATCCGGCTCCCGAGAATTCTCCTGGCGGGGCTGATTGGCGGGGCGCTGGCGGGCGCCGGAGTGGTCTTCCAGGCGATCCTGCGGAACCCGCTGGCAGATCCGTACGTGCTCGGGATTTCGAGCGGCGCCGCATTGGGGGCGGCAAGCGGAATCCTGATGAATCTGCAGCAAAGCCTGGTTGGATTCAGCGCGATCACCGTCTGCGCGTTTGCCGGAGCGCTGCTTACCATTTTCTTTGTTTATGCGATCGCGCAGAGCTACGGCCGCGTGCTTACGCATTCGCTGCTCCTGACCGGCGTCATTATCAACTACGTATTTGCCGCGCTGATCATGCTGATTACCGCTCTTGTCGACTTCACCAAGGCCCGCGAGATCATTTTTTGGCTGATGGGAAACCTGAGCAAGACCGAATACAACTACTTTACGTTATTGGCGGCTTTTGGATATATTTTTATTGGGTCAATGATCCTGCTGTGGCGCTCGCGCGACCTGAATCTGCTCAGCCTCGGGGAAGCATCCGCAAGCCAGCTCGGCGTGGAGGTGGAACGACTGAAGCGGTTGGCCTTTGTGGCGACATCATTGATAACCGCGGGCGCGGTGGCCGAAGCGGGTCCGATTGGATTCGTTGGATTGATCATACCGCATGCGATGCGGATGCTATTCGGCCCCGACCACCGGCTGCTGTTTCCGGCGGCATTTTTGGGCGGCGGCATTTTCCTTATTTTCTCCGATACGGTTGCGCGGGTGGGAATTGGAGGGAGCGAGATTCCTGTGGGCGTGGTGACCGCGTTGTGCGGCGGTCCCCTGTTCATATTCCTGTTGCGCAGGCAGATACGAAAAACGGGGTGAAACTGTGACAGCATCGATATCGACAATTGTTGAAGCGATGGAGCGGATCGCGCCCCCCCATTTGGCGCTTCCCGATGACAATGTCGGGCTGCAGGCGCCGGGTCCGGTGTCCGTGGAAAAGGTGTTGCTGAGTCTGGATGTCGACGTGCGGGTCGTGAATGAGGCGAAGCGGAGGCGGGCGAACCTGATTATTGCGCATCATCCGGTCATTTATCGGCCGCTGTCAGCGATCAGAAGCACCGATTTTAGCGGACGCGTCATCCTGTCGGCGATCCGGAACGACATCGGCATTTATATCGCCCACACGAACCTGGACTGCGCGCAAGGCGGCGTCAACGACGCTCTGGCCGATCGCCTCGAGCTCAAGAACGTGCGCGCGGTGAAAGTGACGCATTCGGAGAAGAAATACAAGCTGGTGACATTTGTGCCGGAGACACACGTCGACAAGGTGCGCTCAACCATGTGCGAGGCCGGCGGAGGCGCGATCGGCGAATACAGCTATTGCACCTTTCAAACTCCGGGAACCGGAACTTTTCTGCCCTCGGCAAACGCCACTCCTTTTCTCGGCTCAATGGGAAAAATAAATAAAGAAGCTGAATTGAGGCTGGAGATTTTAATACCCGGCGCCTCTTTGTCCGCTGTTGTTCATGCGCTTAAAGAGGCCCATCCGTATGAGGAAGTCGCCTACGACGTTTACGAACTCGCCGAAGCGGGCCGGCGGTTGGGGCTCGGCCGCATTGGCGAGCTGCCCGAAGCGGTCAACTTCAAAGATTACGTCGACCTGGTAAAGAGACGGCTCGGGATCAAACAAGCGCGCATAACCGGCCGCGACAGAGCCAAGATAAAGAACGTCGCAGTCTGCGGCGGCAGTGGCGGCGATCTCCTCGCGGGCGTTCTTGCGGAGGGTGCTCACGCCTACATCACGGGAGAGATGAGGTATCATCAGCTGCTCAATGCGGATGCCTCGGGCCTTTGCGTGGTTGAGGCGGGTCATGGAGCGACCGAGCGGGTCGTATTGCCCGTTCTCGCGAAGAAACTCCAGCGGAAAATTCCGGGAGTCGAATATATTCTCTCGCGCGTCCGGACTGACCCCTCCGACTGGATGTAGTGGTTATGAGGCTGCTGTCGAATTCCCCCGACGACACCCGCCAGATCGGGAAACTGCTCGGGCGGCTTCTGAGGCTCGGCGACGTGGTGGCGCTGGCAGGCCGGCTCGGCAGCGGAAAAACCGTCCTCACGCAGGGGCTGGCCGAAGGACTCGATGTGGACCCCGATGAATATGTATCAAGTCCTTCTTTCACGATTGTGAACGAATATCGGGGGAGAACGCCGATCTTCCACGTCGATATTTACCGGCTGCAAGGGCAACCCGAGATGGTGGCGCTCGGGTATGAGGAGTACTTTGATCCCCGCGGCGTGACGATAATCGAGTGGGCCGACAAGGTGCGCGATCTGCTTCCCGAGCGACATGTCCTCATCGAGTTTCAGATATCCGGCGCGGAACGGCGCGAGCTGACAGTGACACTCGCGGGAGATTGGCCGCCGGAAATAGCGGCCGAAGTGCAGAAAGTTTTGCAGCCTTACCAGAGAGAAAGATGACTTTCAGCGCACCCTCGCCACGGCCTCTTCGTATTCTTTTTTCAATTGCTCAAACAGCCCGGCTACCGTCGGGATATCATGAACCAGTCCCGATGATTGTCCGGCCTCGAAGACGCCTTCGTCGACGTTCCCCTCGATCATTCCTAATTCGGCGCGATTGTGTTCGTCGCCGATGATCCTGAGAAGTTCTTCGGTTGACGCGCCCTTACGTTCAGCCTCAGCCATGCGAACCGTGAAAGCATTCTTGAGCGAGCGCAGCATGTTCATCTTGCGTCCGGTAATGATGGTTCCATTATCCAGCGCTTCGACCAGTTTCTGCTTGAAATTATGATGAGCATTGCATTCGACGGTCGCGACAAAGCGCGTGCCCATCTGCACGCCCTCGGCGCCCAGCACAAGAGCGGCGGCGATTCCCCTGCCGTCGGCGATTCCTCCGGCTGAAACCACGGGCAGATCTACCGCGTCCACCACCTGCGGGGTAAGCGCGATCGTACAGATCTCGTCCATGCCGTCATGTCCGCCAGCCTCATATCCTTCGCAGACAATGGCATCGAATCCGGCATCCTGCGCTTTCTTCGCGCCTTTCACAGAAGGTACAACGTGAATAATGATGGTGCTGTCCCGCTTCAGCAGGGGCGCGGCCTTTGCCGGATTTCCGGCTGACGTCGTGAAAATCCGACATCCCTCTTCGAGGCCGATCTTGCAGATTTCCTCGAAGTCGGGCCGCATCATCGGGATGTTTATGCCCCACGGTTTTTCCGTCTGCTTTCGGACCTGGCGGATATTTTCGCGAATCTGGTCCCAATCCATGGAACCGGTCCCGATTTGGCCGAGTCCGCCGGCATTAGAGACCGCTGCAGCCAATCGCCAGTTCGACACCCAGACCATCCCGCCCTGGATGATCGGATATTCTATATTCAGTAATTGAGTCAACCTCGTTTTCTTCATGACAGACTTTCCTGGTTATTAGAATTTGATGGGGTGAGACACCTTGGTTGGCAATTCTAATAAATCGGTTTCCAGAAAGTCAAGGAAACAAAGCGCCGCGAAAGGGATCTGATCGCTTTCGCGGCAACTCATGGGCAAGGCAGGTTGTTCAGAAACTTGAAGGCTTACGGAAGGAATACTTTTCGGATCGCCGGGTGAAGCCCGGAGCCGACCTCTTCTATAGCCTGTATCCTTGCCTTCTTCAGTTCTGCTTGCCGCTTCGTGAAATCGGCGGCGTTAAAAAGGCGCTCCGGGTGAACGAAGATCGGGTCGACGAGCCGGATCGCCTTTGGTATTTCGAAGCCTATGTTCGGGTTCATTTCCCAGTCCTCGAGGCCGCCCCTGCACAGCGAGTCCAGGATTCCCATCGTGTCGTTCAACGTGATATCGTGATAGCGGAAGCCCTCGCCGACGCCGCCGGTATTGATCAGGAAGCATCTCAAATTTTTCAGGTTCTTGATAATTTCATAGAAGATATTGGCATGTTCCGCTTTGTCGCCGGCGATAAAGGGGTCATAAAAAAACTCGCTGATGATCTTGCCGGCCTGCGTCGGATCTCCGGCGGAAGATTGCATTGCCTGCCCGAGCACCATGAAGGCGGCCGCCTGTTCGGCGTTGAGGCGGCATATCGCGGGTATGGTGGGGCCTCTCGTGATGAGCACGAGGTTCTCGATGCCGTCAACATCTATCTTATTGCCGGCATGCATGAAATCGCGGCGGACGATAATCGCTCTGCCGTTGGACGTTTTCTCGGAGTTATAGAAATCGAAATTTCCGCTGTCGTCGAGCCAGACATTCTCAAAGAAAGTGGCCGGCTTGAGTGCGCCGTAATAGGTTTCGCGCTGGTCGCGCGGGTTCAGTCCGTCCGTTTTTACGAAAATGCCGCCGGCCTCAAAGCCATAGAACGAGCCGTCGGGCATGAGGGTGCCGCCATCGTCCTGGATCAACCACGATTCCTCATGATCTTTCCATGCCAGCACGCGGCTGGTGGTGGTGGTTTTGCCATTGGCCGAAAGCGCAATCAGCAGCGAGCGGACCCATTCGTAGCCACCGTGCGCCTGCTGGAGATAATCCGCGCGGCAGCCGGCGTGCAGGAAAATTCCACCGCGGTTCGCTTTTGCAACCCAGTCTTCAGCGGCAAAAATCCCCTTTTTCAATTCGCCAAAATAGTTGCTGTTGCGGATGATCTTCACCATTCTGCCATTGGGCAGATACGCGACCCGGATGGTGATGTCCTTCTTGGGCAGCGGTTTTGATTTATTCGAGCTGAAGTTGTCGTCGAAAAAGAAAATGATGATATATGTCGGATCGGCCACTTTTCCGTTCGCGCGGCCGAATTGATTTTCGCCCGCATAGATGAGGTGGGCAAATCGTTTTGGGACAATGGCCCGTGCCGTTGTACCCAATGCTCCGTTGCCAACGAGGAGGTCAAGACTGACAAGCTGCTCGCGCGCCAGGTGCTGCTCGCACTGCAAAAGAAGCTTCTCCTCCTCGTCCCCGAATCGGTCGTCCACGTTATTTCTGGTGAACTGCGCCGCACGCGAATTCGGTTCGGAGTCGACCGAGAAACTCCCATAACTGGAAACTGACACGCCCTCTTCTTTTTCGACCATCGCTTTCAGATGGTCTTTGTCCGGGTTGGCTATCAGCCGGCCATCGGCAAGAGCCTGTTCGAAGATCCTTTGTGCGGTTTCCAGAAAACGATTGATCTCAAAGCTCATGTTCCACACTCCTGTTTTGTTTCCCAAATAATTCTTATAATAATATCATATTTGCGGGCGAAAAACCAGCCGCTCAGTTCGCCTTTTTCGCACATCCATCGGTCCATCGGCAACCTTTCTGAATACGGGTTTTTTCCGATTCGCTCGACCAGGCGTCTCGCTTCTCTTGACTTTCATGTGCGGCGCGTACGATACTAAGCAAATGGAAACTGTTTGAAGTTCGGGATCATCGGCAAGAAAGAAGGCATCATGGGCAAGAGGTATTTGGATAGAAAAGCGGCATCCAAAGGCGCATCCGCTCGGATGATGCAGATGCAGCATTGAGCGCAGGCAACACTGCAGAACATGCAGGATCTTCTCGGTCTGGGAGATACCAAACGAATCAGGGCGGCCGCCGGGTTGGCCGGCGGGATCGGCCATCAGGCGGCGGTATGCGGCATAGTAACGGGAGGGGCCTTGACGCTTGCGCTCGCGAGCGCGCAATCGGAGGACGATCAGGCTGCCATCACCGCGCGCGGGAGCACGCACGTGAACCGATTTGTCCGGCTGTTTGCGAAAAAGAACGGCGGTATCCTGTGCGGGGATATCGCCCGCACCGATTTCACCGATTCAGGGCAGGTGCGGCGGTACCTGCTGGTCGGGTCGCGCACCTGTGTGAAAGCGGCCTCGCGAGCGGCTGAGGATTTAGTGGATATCATAGAGGAGAATCGGCCTCCTGAAGAGAGATTTACCGAGCTGAATCGCGGCTTTTTCGATGCCGATTTTCATTGCGCCTACTCCGTCATCTGCCAGGCATGCGAGAAGTCGATGCGAAACCAGATGCTCGGGCCGAATCTCCTCGTCCCGTTGAATGGCGGCGTCGGCTACACCGGGTCCACCTGCGCCGCGTTGATAGGCGGGTGCATGGCTATTGGGCTGGCGCGGGGAGGCGACACCAGCGAGACGGGAATCCTTTCCGCGGTGAAGAGGGTTTTGTTCACTCTTGCTCTCGGTTCGTCCGCCTACGCGAGGCCTGATCTTTCGCCGGCAAACGATGCGCTCGAGCGCTGCTCCGAACTATTCTCCTGGTTTCAGAACAGGTTCGGCGACCATCAATGCCGAAGGATCGTCAAGATCGACTTCGACGACTCCGCGAAAGTCGGCAATTTTTTTCAACACGACATCGAGCAATGCAAGGCATTGGGCGCCGAAACAGCCGCAAGAGCGGCTGAATTATCACGCTGACTGCGGAAACAGGTTGCCTGTCAGCGGGCACGGCATACCGCGCCCACACATCCAATATTGATTGCCTCGTCCTGCGTCGGAATCTAACACCTTAGACTGGGAGAGCAGGAGCTTGAAGTCGTCTCCTCAGACACCACTCGCTGTTAATCTTGTATCTGGACCAGGTTCCGGCAAGCCATGAAAACAGTTCAATTAAAGAAAAATGAGGACAGGCGCGCGCGAGCGGGCCATCTTTGGATCTACAGCAACGAGATCTCCAATGTCAGGCAGGAGTTTGTGCCGGGAGAGCTTGTGGACGTTTTTTCCTCCGGCGGCAACTTCATCGGCCGGGGATATATCAACCCGCAGTCCCTGATAAGCGTGCGTCTTTTGGCGCGCGAGCGGCGCGAGATCGACAAGGATTTCTTTGCGGAACGCATCAGGCGCGCCGATCAGCTTCGCCAAACCTTGTATCCGAACGAAAAGAGTTACCGCCTTGCATATGGAGAGGCCGATGGACTGCCCGGCCTGGTGATCGACAGGTACGAAGACGTTTATGTCATTCAGGTCTCGACGCTCGGCATGTATGTGCGCCTGGCGGAGATCCTGGGGGCGCTTCCCGCAGCCGGAATAGCCGCCGCTGCAGTTATCCTTCGAACTGACACTCCGATGGCTCAGTTGGAAGGTTTTCCGGAGGAGAGCCGGGTTTTGAGCGGAGAATGTGAACATCCCGTAAGGATACGGCAGGACGGCCTGCTCTTCGATGTGGACGTGCTGGAGGGACAAAAGACGGGATTATACCTTGACCAGCGCGACAATCGAGTGGCAGCGGCACGGCTTTTTGCCGGAGCACGAGTGCTTGATTGCTTCTCCTATATGGGCGCGTGGGGGCTGTATGCCGGTTTTGCGGGCGCCCGCGATGTGTTAGGACTGGATTCATCCTCACGAGCGATTGAGGCGGCCCGCCGGCATGCCGAGTTGAATTCACTCGAGCCGGTTTGCCGATTCGAGGAGGTCGATGTGTTTGAGCGGCTGGAAGATCTGACTCGATCGGATGAACGATTCGACTGCATCGTCCTTGACCCGCCAGCGCTGGTGAAAAGCAAGCGGCATCTGCCGCAGGGGGAAGCCGCGTACGAGCGGCTGAACCGGCTCGCAATGACCATTTTATCTCACGATGGCTTCCTGATAAGCTGTTCGTGTTCATTTCATGTCTCGGGAGAACTCTTTTGGCTAATTCTTTCCAGAGCGGCTCGGAAGAAGCGCAGGAGCTGCACACTGATCGAGTGGCGCGGGCAGTCGCGCGATCATCCGATTCCACTCGCGATGCCGGAGACATCCTACCTGAAATGCGCGTTCCTCCGCGTGTCATAGAATCTGCCGGGTGAAAGTCCTGCCGCCGCCTTTACCGGCCGCCGAGGCGCATGATATAATAAGGACTTGATACTGTTTGGCTTAGAACAGATCTCCCAATCGAGAAATGAACATTATTCATAAACATGTCGCGCGGGAAGTGATGGTTCCCTTCTTCCTTACGTTTCTGGTTATCACCTTTCTCGTTGTTGTCGGCAACCTGCTGAAGGAGATCGGAGACCGCTTTATGAGCAACGGCCTGGGCCTGCTCGACGTTGCGATCCTGATTTCGTACGCATTGCCGTCCTTAATGATCTACACTATCCCCATCGCTCTGTTATTCGCTACGCTTATCGCATTCGCTCAATTATCGAACGACTGCGAGATTATCGCCATGAAATCGGCCGGAATCCCAATCATGAAGGTTTTTGTGCCGGCCGTCGCTGTCGGCATGTTTGCGACGCTGCTGTTGCTCATTCTTGGGGCCGAGGTATCTCCGCGAGCTAAACGCGGCATGAAGGTCTTTATCATTGAGAAGATCATGGAGAAACCGACGCTGGTGTTAAACGAACAGGCGTGGACGCAAGAAGTGAACAACATGCGGATATTTGTGGGGGATATTGATCATAAACGGATGCGGCTGAAGGACGTTGATATCGTAATCAACCCGGACAACGGGCCCCGGCGAAACATAGTGGCAAAAGCCGGGAGAGTATTTCTGAGTGAAAAAAAGGACAAGGTTTTCCTTGAACTTGAAGAAGGCGCGATACACGAGTTCGACATGGCGGAGCCGGATACATATTCAACCACGACATTTGGCAGGTTCACGATTCCGGTGGAAGTAGAGGCGCTTAACCGCAACATTCGGCGCTATCAGGCGCTGGAAGATCTTTCTCCGAAGGAGATGACGCTTTCCCAGTTAATCCGGCAGGCGGGCGATCCAGCGATTGAGAGACAGGAACGGCGGAATCTTTTGCGTCATGTCGGTGAGCGGACGGCGATGGCGTTCATGCCGCTGGTGTTCGTGCTGGTCAGCGCGCCGCTGGGAATTATTCCGCACAAGGCGCGGCGCATGTACGGGTTGGCCGTGTGCGCAGGGCTGCTGCTGGCCTATTATTCTCTTTTGATGTTGGGGGAGGCCCTTGCGAAGAAAGGAGTGGTCAACCCGCTGCTTGGCATGTGGATTCCGAATCTGTTTCTGGGAATTGCAGGCATCATCTGCATGGCGCGAGCGGAGAGAAAATAAGATGAGCATCCTCACCAGGTATATCTGCCGCCGAGTGCTCCTGTATTATTTCAGTTTTCTTTTGATCATGCTGGCGTTCTTCATCTTCGTCGACTTCATGGAGAACATTGACCGCCTGACAAAGCACCAGGCCCCGCTTTCGCTTCTATCGCTGTATTATCTTTGCCTGACGCCGCGGGTGCTGATCGAGATTTCCTGGATCAGTTTTCTTGTATCCATCCTGTTTGTATTTGGCGGACTGGTAAAGAACAATGAGATGGCGGCGCTGTTATCCGGCGGGATCAGTGTCTACAGCGTGGCCGTTCCGATACTGGCAATCGGCGTGATCCTGTACCTGTGTGTATTCATCATGCAGGAATTTCTCGTCCCTCGTGGAATGCTGACGGCCAACGAACTGGATGAAAACAAGTTCCTGCACAAGTCGGGTCCGCAAATCTCCGATGTCGCCGGATTTGGCCGGAGGAACCTGTTTTATTATTTTGACCTCGTCGATACGGAACAAGGCGTCCTGAGCGGCGTGCATATTCATCATATGAAAGACGGCTTCTTAACCGAACGGATCGATGCCGAAGAAGCGATATGGGACACAGCATCCGAACGATGGTATCTGGAGAATGGCACCGTCAAAAAATTCGACGCCGAAGGGGCCCTTCTGGAGACCACCGCCTTCGTCCAGATGAAGGCGCCGTTCAAGGAATCGCCCAAGACATTGCAGATGCATGCGTCAGAGGAGGTGCTTCTCGGCGCCAGAGGGCTTCATCATCAGATCAAGAACCTCGAGAGAAGCGGCTACGACGCGCAGCGTCTGAAAGTGCAGTATTACTCGCAATTTGCCGTACCGGCCGCGAATATCATCGTCATTTTCCTGGCGCTGCCTTTTGCGCTCGAGTGCCGCAGGGGCGGCCTGGCAACCGGCTTCGCCCTCAGCTTGATCGCAGCTCTCCTGTACTACGGGACGTTCCAGATAGGAATGACGCTCGGCAAGGGAGGCTCTCTTCCGGCTGTGCTATCGGCCTGGCTGGCAAACATCCTCTTTTTCGGTATCGGCGCCGCATTGACAATAAGGGCGAGAACGTAATGAGCGAAGGGATGCCGGCCCCTGAGCGCCGCCGGATTACATCTTCTGCATCGAATCCAAAAATTCCTTATTGCTCTTGGTCTTCATCATTTTCTCTTGAATCAGCTCGAGCGCCTCGACAACACCCAGCGGATTGAGCACCTTCCTCAGAATCCAGACCTTGTTCAGTTCCTCAGGCGAAAGAAGCAGCTCCTCTTTTCGCGTTCCCGACTTGTTGATGTCGATCGACGGGAATATCCGCTTATCGACTAGACGCCTGTCGAGGTGAACCTCCATGTTGCCGGTGCCCTTGAATTCCTCGAAAATGACGTCGTCCATCCGGCTGCCCGTATCCACGAGAGCCGTCGCGAGAATGGTGAGGCTCCCTCCCACTTCGATATTACGGGCGGCGCCGAAGAATCGCTTCGGCCGCTGCAGCGCGTTCGAATCGATACCGCCTGAAAGCACCTTGCCGCTGGGCGGAATGATCGTGTTATAGGCCCGTGCCAGGCGGGTGATGCTGTCGAGCAGGATGACGACATCCTTCTGATGCTCGACGAGACGCTTCGCTTTTTCGATAACCATCTCGGCCACCTGCACGTGGCGCTCCGGCGGCTCATCGAAAGTAGAGCTGATGACTTCGCCCTTCACCGAGCGTTCCATATCGGTCACTTCCTCGGGACGCTCGTCGATCAGCAGCACGATCAGCACGATCTCCGGATGATTAATCGCGATCCCATTCGCGATTTTCTGCAACAAAACGGTTTTCCCTGTCCGCGGGGCCGCAACAACGAGACCTCTCTGTCCCTTTCCGATGGGAGTCAACAGATCCATGATGCGCATGGATACTTCCTGCGAAACTGTCTCCAGGCGGATACGTTCCTGCGGATAGAAGGGGGTGAGGTTGTCGAAAATGATCTTCTCTTTTGCAACCTCGGGATCCTCGAAATTCACCGCCTCCACCCGCAGAAGGGCGAAATAGCGCTCGCCTTCCTTCGGCGGTCTGATCTGGCCGGAGATGGTGTCGCCGGTGCGGAGCCCGAACCGGCGTATCTGGGACGGGGAGATGTAAATATCGTCGGGTCCAGGCAGGTAGTTGTAGTTGGGCGAACGCAGGAAGCCGAAGCCGTCCGGCAATATCTCAAGCACTCCTTCTCCATAAATGGAGCCTTCCGACTCGATCCGGGCCTGGAGTATCTTGAAGATCAGTTCCTGCTTCTTCAACGAACTGTAGCCGTTGATGTTGAGGTCTTTCGCCATTTTCGATAGTTCTGGAATCGTTAATTCTTTCAGTTCTGCAAGATTCATCCTTCCGTTCATCCTCTCTTTCGGAAAATTCTCCTTTTCTTCCTCTGCATCGTTCATTTGTTTTTTTGGTACTTTTTGAATGGTCATTCACCTTCCTTTTAAAAAATGTGTTAATGTGCTTCCAGCCAATTGCGTCCCGTGCGCACATCGGCAACGATGGGCACACTCATCGGGTACGCAGTCTCCATGATTTGTTTCACTGTTTCGCGCAGGCGGTCGACTTCGTCAGCGGGGACGTCGAAGACCAGTTCATCATGCACCTGCAGGGTCATTTCCGCCCTCAGCCCGAGGGCGCTGACGTGCCGGTCGATCTCGATCATGGCGAGCTTGATGAGGTCGGCGGCCGATCCCTGGATTGGCGTGTTTACGGCCGTCCGTTCCGCAAAACGTCTCACGCCGAAGTTCTGGCTGTTTATGTCCGGGATGTAGCGGCGCCGGTTCAGGATGGTCGTCACGAACCCGGCGCGGCGCGCCTCTTCGATGATCGAGTCCACGTATCGTTTCACCTGCGGAAAAACCCGGAAATACATCTCAATGAAATCGCGCGCCTCGTCCAGCTTGATGCCGATATCGGCGGCCAGTTTCGCGGCGGAGATGCCGTAAAGAATGCCGTAGTTGGCGATTTTCGCCCGCCGCCTCATCTCGCCGGTCACCTGGTCAACGGGGACCTGGAATATCTTTGAGCTGGTCTGATCGTGAATATCGATCCCTTCTTTGAAGGCCCTCACCAACTCCTCGTCCTGGCTCAGGTGCGCCAGAATCCGAAGTTCTATTTGCGAGTAATCCGCGGACATGATGACGTTGCCTTCGGCGCACGGAATAAAGGCTCGCCTGATCTCCTGTCCCATCCCCGACCTGATCGGGATATTCTGGAGGTTGGGGTCGCTGCTGCTGAGCCGGCCGGTGGCCGTAACAGTCTGGTTGAACGAGGTGTGGATCCGGCCGGTCTGCGGGTTCACCAGGTTCGGGAGCGTGTCGATATAGGTCGACTTGAGCTTACTCAGAACGCGATAATCGAGCACCTTCCTCGGACACTCATGATCGACGGCCAGCTTCTCGAGGATCGCGACGTCGGTCGAATACCCGGTCTTGGTGCGCTTGCCCGCGGGCAGTTTCAGCGTCTCGAAGAGTATTTTCGCCAATTGCTGGGTCGAATTGATGTTGAACTCGCATCCCGCAAGCTGATAGATTTCCAGCTCGAGTTGCTGGAGCTGCTCAGCGAGGCGCGCCGAGAGTGCGCGGAAGATATCCACGTCGACGCACACACCGCTCAACTCCATCTTCGCCAGCACCCTTATCAGCGGGATCTCGACCTTCTTGAAAAGATCGTACAATCCTTTTTCTTTCAGGAGCGGATCGAGCACGCCTTGCAGGCGCAACGTTACATCGGCGTCCTCGCATGAGTAAGCAGAGACCTCTTTGACGCTCACCGAATCCAGGCTTCTCTGCGCGTTCCCCTTTCCGATCAGCTTTTCGAGCGGAATCTTGCGGTAATTGAGAAATTCAAGAGCGAGTTGATCCAGCCCATGGCTCAGTTTGGAAGGGTTAAGCAAGTAAGATGCCACCATGGTATCGAACTCGATGCCTTTAAGATCGATCCCGTTCCGCGCGAAGATGACCATCTCGTACTTGATATTCTGGCCGTTTTTCTTGATGGTTTCGTCTTCGGCCAGAGACTTCAGTTTTTTCATGACCAGATCGAGGCGCAACTGCTCCGACGGCCGATGCGGGAACAATTCGCCTTCGGGCGCGGGATTCTCGAGCGCGGCAAATGCGGCTGCGGAATGACCGACAGGGATATAAGATGCCGACTCGGGCTCCACCGAAATGGAGATGCCGACCATTTTCGCTTTCATCGGGTCCTGGCTGGTGGTTTCAAAATCCAACGTAAACCGGCCGGCGCGCCTGATGCGCTCCATCAGCGAATCGAGCTCGGCTTCCGTCGTAATGATGGAATAATCAGCGCCGCGATCCTCTTGCGCTTCAGCGACTTCATTGATCAGGGTGCGGAACTCCATGCGCGTGAAGAGATCGATCAGCCTGTCGACGTCGTATTTTCTCACTTTGCAGGCATCGATATCGACTTCGATCGGCACGTCGGAATTGATGGCGACCAGGTCGCGACTGAGGAAAGCCATATCTTTATTCTCGATCAGGTTCTGGCGGCGCTTTGGACCTGAAATCTTGTCGACATGTTCGTAAATGCCCTCAAGCGAGCCATACTCCTGCAGCAGTTGCGCGGCTGTTTTCGGGCCAATCCCCGGCACGCCGGGAACATTGTCGATCGGGTCGCCGGCCATTGCAAGCAACTCGTGCATTTTCTCCGGGCCGACCCCATAGCGCTCTCTAACCGCCTGTGCGTCATACATGAAGTTGTCCCTGTGCGGATTGAGCACCTTCACGCCGTCAGAGACGAGCTGCAGCATATCCTTGTCGCCGGTAACGATAATGGTTTCAACCCCGCGCGCGGCCGCTTTTTTCGCCAGCGTGGCGAGCAGGTCATCGGCTTCATATCCCTGCAGTTCGAATGCGACGATATTGAAGGCGTCCACGATTTCCTTGATCAAAGGAATCTGGTGGCGCATTTCCTCCGGTTGTTCCGCGCGGTTGGCCTTGTAGCGGTCATACATTTCATGCCGAAACGTCTCGCCGGGAGAATCAAAAGCGACGGCGATATATTCGGGTTTCTCTTCCTTGAGGAACTTCAGAAGCATGCGGGTGAAGCCGTACACTGCATTCAGAGCGAGTCCGCTCGAGTCGGTCAACTGGCGGATCGCATGGAAAGCGCGATAGGCGTATGAATGACCGTCTATAAGGTATATTTTTTTCTTTTCTTCGGCCATTGTTCTTCACTACTCAGTCAGAGCGGGCGCCCTTGAAGATTCGGCGCGATTGATCAATTCCCGGATGATCTGCGCCGCCCGATCCGACGCGCCCGGCGCCCCAAGCCGTTCGCGGACGCCGCGCAGATCCTGGATCATTTGGCGCCGCCTCTCTCCGTCCTCGCTCAGTTCGATCGCCAACTCGGCCAGAAGATCCGGCCGCATTCGCGATTGGAGCATCTCCGGAACTACTTCCGAGCCCGCAAGGATGTTCACCAGAGATATGTGAGGCACCCTCAGAACTTTTTGCGCCAGCATCCACGCGAGAAAATTCGTCCGGTACACAACGATCAAAGGGGTCAGGAAGCAGGCGACCTCCAGCGCTGCAGTGCCTGAGGCCACGATGCAGCACCGCGAGACGGATGCTGTTTCATGCATTTTTCCCAGCAACACTTCGACGGGCAGTGCTCGACCGGATGCGAGCGTCTTGACCAGTTCCAGATTGGCGCGGCTGCTGCACGGGACGAGGAACCGCGCGTTTGGAATCCGCTTGAGCAACAGATCGGCGGTCTCGATCATCACCGGGAGGTTCGCCCTGATTTCCTGCTCCCGGCTGCCCGGCATCAATCCGAAGATGCAGGCATGGTTGCCGCCGGAGCGAAATTGCCGCAGGAATTCGTCGTCAAGCGCCGTCTCCGAAATATGATCGAGCAGCGGATGTCCCACATAGGTCACGTCGACGTCGATTTCCGCGTAAAGCTTCTCTTCAAACGGGAGAATCACAATCATCTTGTCAATGCATCTCGCTATTTTGTGAATCCGGCCGGGCCTCCACGCCCACACCTGCGGGCTGATATAATAGGCCACCGGTATACGCAGCTTCTTTGCCGCCGCCGCAAGCCGCAGGTTGAATCCGGGATAATCAACCAGCACCAGCGCATCCGGCCTGTTTTCGCGCAGGTAGCGCTTGGTTTCGACGAGCACTCTTCGGAAGAACGGCAGCCGCTTGACCACCCGCGCGAATCCCATCACCGCGGAAGAAACGAAATCGGCCCGAAGGCGGCATCCTGCCCGCTGCATTTCTTCTCCGCCCAGCCCCTCGACCAGCAGGTCGGCGTCGATTCTCTTCAGTGCCTTGATCACTCGCGCGGCATGGGCGTCGCCCGAAGCTTCTCCCGCAACGATAAAGAGTCTTCGGTTGCTCATTCGTACGTTCTGCCTCGGATCTTTTCGATGATCCGGGACGCGGCCTCGAGCGCCTCGCGCGCTTCAGAGCCCGTAACGGCCGGGGCTTCTCCGCGGAGCACGCTTGCCGCGAACGCCTCTATTTCTTTTCGCAACGGCTCTTCTTTCTCGATGACGATCTCATCGAAGATGAGCGCGTGCGAAGTGTCCGACGGCACCGCCTGCTTATTCAGTCGATAGCACTTGATGCTCTGCGCAGAATAGTCCGCGGAGAAATAGGTGAACGGCTGAAAAATTCTTATCTTTCGCATCGGCTCGGCCGAGATTCGGCTGGCCGTAACGTTGGCGACACATCCGTTGCGGAAAAGCAGCCGCGCGTTCGCAATGTCTTCGGAATCCGAAATGAGCGGAACTCCGACCGCATCAATAACTTGCTCGATCGGCGATTTCAGGAGGCTCAGGATAATGTCGAGGTCGTGAATCATCAGGTCGAGCACGACATTCACGTCGCAGCCGCGCGGCGAAAACGGTGCAAGCCTGTGTGACTCTATAAACATGGGCTTGTTCAGCCGTTCGCGCAAGCTCTGGATTGCCGCATTGAAGCGTTCCGAATGGCCGATCTGCAGTGTCAGTCCGTTTCGTTCGCTCAAGCGGATCAGTTCGTCCGCTTCCTCCAGCGTCGTCGCAATCGGTTTTTCCAGCAGCACATGCTTGCCGCGCTCGAGAAAAAACCGGGTCACCTCGAAATGAGCGCTCGTCGGCACCGCAATGCTGACGGCGTCCACCAGGGGCGCCAGCTCTCGGTAATCGCCGACGAATTCGGCTGCGAACTCGGAGGCCACCGCGGCGGCGCGGTCTTCATCAATATCGGCGACTGCAATCAGTTCGACCTCTGAGAGCAGCGCCAGGTTGCGCGCGTGGTGATAGCCGAGATGGCCCACCCCCACCACGCCGGTTCTTAGCTTCTGCATAGCAAGAGTCCGAAAATCTAGGGAAAGTACCTTCCTGACATGTATTGGGCGGGGCGACTGTCCTTATTTACAAATGCCCCGGCTGGATTTCTCTATAAAGTCGATGAGGTGGTTAATCTCAGCGCAACTGCCAAACTCCGCTCGAAGCCGTTCGATCGCCTGTGAGGTATTGAGATTGGACCGGCAAACGATCTTGAACGCCTTCTTGATGTTCGAGCGAACTTCTTCAGGAAGCCCGCTGCGTTTCAGACCGACGAAATTGACGCCATGCCACGCGCAGGGATGTCCGTCCACCATCGAGTAGGGCAAGACATCCTGTATGACTTTTGAACAGCCGCCGATAATAGCCAGCGTGCCGACGCGAACAAATTGATGAACGGCCGCCAAACCGCCCAGAATGGCCTTATCCTCGACGGTGACATGACCGGCGAGCGTGGCGTTATTGGCCAGAACCACGCCGTTCTGCACGACGCATTCGTGAGCCACATGGGTATACGCCATGAGCAGATTGTTGTCCCCGATGCGAGTCTCGTTTTCTTCGGACGTGGACGTATTGATCGTGGAATACTCCCTGATCGTGTTGCCCTCTCCGATGGTGAGCCGGGTTTTCTCGCCTCGGTATTTCAGGTCCTGCGGCTGTGAACCAACGATGGCGCCCGTAAAGAAGCGGTTGTTCCGGCCAATCGTGGTAACGCCGTCGATGACGACATGCGGACCGATCGTGCACCCGCCCGCAATGGTGACATCGGGACCGATGATCGCATAAGGGCCGATGCTCACATCGCTGTCGATCTGCGCATTCGTATCTACAACGGCCGTCTTATGAATCTTTGTACCCCTCTTTTCAGCCGTTTTCTGATCCATTCTCTTCATCTTTCAATAGCAGCGAATCAGACTCTTTCATCGAGGCAATGCGAAGGTTACCTCCGCCTCGGTCGCCAGAACGCCGTTCACGCGGGCTTCTCCCCGCAGTTTCCCATAATTCTTGTGGAGGTTTACGATCTGCGCCATCATCTCTATTTGATCGCCCGGATAAACGGCTTTTCGGAATTTCGCCTTCTCGATCCCCAGCAGATACGGCAATTTGCCCTCTTTTCCCAAATACTTCAGAATGAGAATCGCTCCGAGTTGAGCCATTGCCTCGAGAATGATCACGCCGGGCATGATCGCCAGACCGGGGATATGGCCGGCGAAGAACGGCTCGGAAATGGTTACGTTCTTAATCCCATAAATGCTCTTTTCCTCCAGGCGCGTCACCCGATCGATAAGCAGGAACGGATGCCGATGAGGAATGATTTCCTGTATCTGGTCCGCCGTCAGTCCATGCACGTCGCCTTTCTTGCTCGGGAAAGCACAGGCTTGGCGCCTCCCGTTAAGGTAGGTTTCGTGGCGGAGCTGCTTTACAAACTCCACGTGAGCCGCATGGCCCGCCTTCAGGGCAATGATATGGCCGAGGAGCGGAATGCCGAGCAGCACGAGGTCGCCGAGCAGGTCGAGCAGCTTGTGCCGAACGAACTCGTCCTCGAACCGGAGGTTGTCATTGAGGATCTCCTCGTCTCCGATAACCACTGCATTCTCGATGCTGCCCCCCTTGATGAGCCCCTGCGCCTTCAGTTGTTCAACATCGTGGAGAAAACAAAAGGTGCGCGCCGGAGCAATCTCCTTTACGAAGACGGACGGCTCGATCGCAAGGGACTTGAACTGGGTCCCGAGCAAAGGGTGACCGTACTCGATCAGGTACGAAAGTATCAGTTTATCCGACGGAAAAGCCACCAGGACAAGCCCATTGTTCTCATACACCACAGACGACGCCAGCTTCGCTTCTTTGCGAGCGCGGTCCTGTTCTACGATTCCGGCCTCGTTGAGGACTTCAACGAACGGAATCGAGCTGCCATCGCCAACGGGGGGTTCATTCGCATCGACTTCGCAAAAGACATTGTCTATTCCCAGACCGGCAAAGGCGGCGAGCACATGTTCCACTGTCAGAATTTTGACGCCGTTCTGACCAATGGTCGTTCCGCGGGCGACGTCGGTGACATGAGCGACATCGGCTTTGATTTTGGGCCGGTCGGGAAGATCGGTCCTGACAAAGACGACCCCTGTTTCCGGCGGAGCAGGCTGAAACGTGACCGTTGTCTTATGTCCCGTATGCAATCCCACTCCGGAATAGGAGACGGGCCGCTTAATGGTCGTCTGTTTCCGCACGTTCAAGTTTCTCCATCTGATGCATCCGCTTTTCCAACTCCCGCAGCTCCTTGATAATGGTCGGGAGCCGTTTCATGCTGGCGTAAACGCGAAGCCATTTTTCATGATTCGAAGCGGGAAATCCCGAGACGATCTGATGGGCCTCGATGTCCTCGGTCACGCCCGATCGAGCCGCAACGATTGTGCCCTCGCCGACCGTTCTTCCGTCCAGAATGCTTGCCTGACCCGCAATCGTCACTCCATTTCCCACAGTGCAATCAGCCCCGATGCTCGAGTGAGACACCACGATGCAATTGTTTCCGACCCGCGCCCCGCTCCCGATGTGGACCAGATTATCGATTTTCGTCCCGCTCCCGATGACGGTGGGGGAACCGGAAAACGAGCCGTCGATGGCGACATTGGCGCCCACCTCGACGTCATTCTCAATAAACACGGTCTTGCCCGTGTCTTCTGTATTCGAGTACAGGACCATCTGTTCCGGCGACACGCTCCCGATGACCGCCCCCATGTGAATGATGACGTCGTTTCCGATCGAGACGTTTCGGGCGACCACAACCCGCGGATAAATCGTGCAGTCGGCGCCGATGTCGGCGCCCGCGCCGACGCATACGCCGGGATAAAGAACACTGCGTGCGCCGATCGAGCAGCCGCTTTCCAGGAAAACTCCCGCGTGCAGCGCGACACCCTCTGCCAGTCGGACATTTTCTCCAATTATCGCCGACGGATGAATACCCTGCGGCGGCGGCGGCTGAACGGAGTACAGTTTCAGGATTTCAACGAATGCAAGGTACGGATGCCGGGTGCGGACAAGATTATTGGAACAAGGCGGCGCATTGTCAGCCACGATTATTGCAGACGCTTGCGTCGTGTGCAGCAGCGGCAGATATTTCGGATTCGCGAGAAACGTTATGTCACCCGCTTTGGCGTCTTTAATTCCGGCCACACCGGTGATCAGGGTTTCTTCATCACCCTCGACGGTGCCGTCGATCAGCTTTGCGATCTCGCCGAGACTTTTCTTCATAAAATCATCCCGCCACTCCTGCGGAGTGAGGAATCAATCGGCTCTTGTGCTCATCTCTTTGATAATGGCGTCGGTCAGGTCGAAAGACGGCGAGCCATAGAGGAGGATTCTCTTTTCGAAGATCATGCTGTAGCCGTCGCGCTCGCCCACCCGTTTTACTTCCTTCGCGATCTCGGGAAGCAGGCGTCTGAGAATCTTGTTTTCCTCGACGTCGCGGAACCGCTGGGCGCCCTCGGAGTAAACTTTCAGGTCGTCATCCTTATCGCGGATCAGCTTCTCCTGATCGCGGCTCTTATCTTCCGACCAGATGACGCGGTTGGCCTTGAGCTCTTCCTTCAGTTTATCAATTTCCGCGCCCCGCCGCTCTATCTCCGCCTGCCGTTTTTCCAATTCTTTCCGCAGCTCCTCATATTCCGGCGTCTGTTTGGCAACGGCCTGGACGACGTGGTTGAGGTCGAGGTATCCCATTTTCAGCCGCTCTTCGGCTGACGCCTGTCGCTGCAATCCTGCGGTAAGAAAAGCAGCGGAGATGAAAACCGCAACTGTTATTTGGAACATACGCAGGCAGAGACGGGACATGGTGAAGAACCTCCTTTTTAATTTAGTCATTGTATTTCGGCATTTGGTCAGAGTTCAGCGCCTCGATCAATTCATCCGTAATATCGGCGCTTCCCATCTGATTCAAAAACAGGATGTGCGGATTATCTGCATCGAACACGATTGACAGATTCTGCCCTGCGGCGGTGTTTCGCGCGGCTTTCTGCACGTCCACCAGCAGTTCGTCGATAGCCTCCCTCTCCCGCGCACGCTTCTTTCCGGCCTCTGCAGCCGCAACGGCATCAAGCTCGTCCCGCAGTTGATTGATTCTCTCGTCCTGCTTTTTTCGGGCGAAAAACCAGAAGCGCTGGTCAACGAGTTCCTGTTCGAGCCTGGCCAATTCGATCTGCTTCTGCCGGTACTCCTCGCTCACCTTCCGACGCTGGAGGGTCGCCCGCACCAGAGGAGTCCGCCAGTACGCATCGACAAGCCGCTGCAGGTTTGCGATGCCCACCCGAATTTCCTCCGGGGGGCGCTGCTCTACGGCGATGGCGGCACCGGCCGAAACGACTATAAGCCATGCGGCTGCGACCGCCTCCAGCGGTATGCGATGCTTTTTGAAGTGATACACGACTCGAACAGGTTTTTTCAGCTCGATTGCCGAAAGTACCGCGTTTGGTCAAGAGGCAGGATGAAGGGGCAAATCAGTTCACTGCCAACAGTATACCAGCAAATCATCCGTATTGCAAGAAAAAATGGGATTGCCTTCAAAAGCTGATCCCCGTGGTAAAATGGATTTGTCCATTTCCCTGATCATCGTCAGGATTCAGCGGATACCCGTAGTCGAGCCTGAGCGGCCCAACCGGGGTACGCAGGCCGATACCGACGCCTGCGGAAGTATTTATCTTGCCTTGCCCCACATCATCGATCTCGCGCCACACTTGTCCGAAATCGAAGAAAGCATACAGCCTGATAATTTCGAGCGTCGGATAGGAAAGCTCAAGCGTCCCCTCGAGGAGCGCCTTGCCACCAATGGGATCTCCATTCTCCCGAGGACCGACCTCGCGATAGTCGTAGCCGCGAACGGAGGTTGCGCCTCCCGAAAAGAAGCGATCGAAGAGAGGCACGAAGTCGGAGTCGCCGTATTCTTCCACGATTCCGGCTTCCAGCCTGCTCATGAGGATTATCTTTTCCCCGAAGGGGCGATACCACCTCGCTTCTCCGACCAATTTCACCAGATCGGTTTGCGCTCCCAGCGGGCCGCCGGCAAATTCGAGGGCCGTATTGTACCGGTGCCCGGTCCTGGGCTCAATATAGCTGTCGCGCGTATCGTTGGTGAGATTGAGGCTCATGCTGCTCTTGGTGCGCGAACCCTCTTCTTCTTGTATGGCCACCGGGGCATCCTCATCGACGTCGGCTATGTCGTATTCAGAGAGGCTGTAACCCAACCCGACCGAGCTGAAATCGGTTATCCTTTTCCCGAAGCGGATGCCGGCGCCGATAGCCGTCTGATCATATTCATCGTACTCGCGGTCGGTGTAATAGAGATCAAATCCGGCCGCGAACGGGTAGCCGAGAAAATACGGTTCAGTCAGTGCGAGCCTGTACTCGCTCAGGACCGTGCCGGGCCTGGCAATGAGATCGAACCGCTGGCCTGCGCCCGTGAAGGATGGCGGATTGAACAGGTCGAAGTTGTTCTGGGTGATCTGAATCTGACCGATCAAGGCGTCATTAGAACTGTATCCCGCGCCAAAGTTGAACGTGCCGGTTTTCTGCTCTTCCACTTCGAAGATGATATCCCGGAAATCCGGGTCGTATGCCGCTTCGACTTCGCCCCCGGTCTGCTCCTCTGCCGGTTCTCCGGCGGGAGGCGGCGGTATCAGATCCGGCTCAAACCGGGTAGGCGCCGTATCGATCAGCACGTCCTTATAGAATTGGGTATTGAGCAACTTCTGCCTGCTTCGCCTGATCTTGCTGCCGTCGAAGCGCTCCCCGGGCAGGATATTGATCTCGCGGCGGATAACTTCGTCCTTGGTTTTCACGTTGCCGCGGATATCGACTTTGCCGACGTATATGAGATCCCGCTCGGCCACATGGTACGTCACGTCAATTTGTTTCTGCTCGCGATCGATGTCCAGTCTCGGGCGAACTCCAGCCAGGATATATCCCTGATCAGCATAAAAGGTCTGCACCGCAAAACCGTCGCGCTCGACTTGATCCCGATTATAAAAACTGCCCGGCTCGCTCGTGACGAGGGGAAGGAGCTGTGCATCGAGGAAGGCGGTATTGCCCTCGACACCTATGGAATCAACGAAATACTGAGCACCCTCGTTCACGGTCACCCGTATTCTGGCGCGTTTCCCTTCCGCATAGAACTCGACGTCGGCATCGGTCACGTCGGCATCTACATATCCGCGATTTGCATACAGGCTCTTGATGCGATCTATATCCTGCTCCAAAACCTGTTCGTCGAACATGCTGCCGAACCACAGAAAGCGGGCTTTCTGCTGCATTGCCTTGCGGATGGTGCGATCCGAGAAGACCTGATTGCCTTCGACGATGATTTGACGGACTCTTGCTTTTTGGCCTTCTGTGATCTCGTAGACGACTTCGACCTCGGTCGGGCTGATCTCGCGGTAGCTTGACTGAACAACCGCTTCCGCGTAGCCCTTGCTGCGGTAAAGCTGGCGGATCGCCTGGATGTCTTGCTCGAGCAGCGTGGGGATATACGTTTCACCCCGACGCGCGCGGATCACCGCCCGGATATCATCCTCATTGATCTTCTTGTTGCCGAGAATCAGGACTTCTCTGATGATCTTTCGCTCTTCAACTACATAGGTTACGGAGACGCCGCTGTCCAGCCTTTCGACATCAGCCTTGATATCGGAGAAGTAGCCGAGCGAAAACAGACGCGAGATGTCCTTCTGGATGTCAGAGGGAACAAATGGTCTCCCCTCCCGGACGCGGAGCTGCGCGCGGATCAACTGCGAGCTCACCAACTGGTTTCCTTCGATCCCGACGGAAACAACAGGCATCCCCTCCAGAGTTTGGGCTTTCGCATGTGAGGGAATCAGAACCAGCAAATGGAGCAGAGACAGTACCCGGATGAAACGCCAGAAGCTTTTCGTGCTCACTCTGCAAGCCTTCCGATAGAAATTATGAGGCCCCTAACAGGAACTGCCGCCCAGCGTCATCTGGCGGGGCCTCAATCCGGTGCTGCTTCTACAACGTCAGGTTTTCAGTTGGTGCTCGGGTTCTTCTACGGGCTTGGCGCCTGTCACGGTGAAAACGAGGCGTTCGCCCTTCTCGTCCGGCTCGATAAGTACTTCGGAGCCGTCGGGGATATTGCCGCGAAGGATCTCTTCGGAAAGCGGATCCTCGACGTGCAGCTGGACGGCCCTGCGCAGCGGACGAGCGCCATACGCAGGATCGTAGCCGATTTTCACGAGGAACTCCTTCGCCTTTTCTCCAAACGTCACTGAGATATCGCGGCTCTTGAGATTTTCGCTGCTCTCTCTGAGCAGGATCTCGATGATGTTTTTCAGATCCTCGTTTGTGAGCGAGTGGAATACCACGATCTCGTCGATTCGGTTCAGGAACTCGGGGTTGAAGATTCTCTTGGTTTCGGCGAGAACCTTGTCCTTCATCACCTGGTAGCTGATCTCGCCGGCGGCGGTTTTCTGGAATCCCAGCGTTTTGCCGGTGCTGATCTCGCGCGTACCGACGTTGGAGGTCATGATGACGACGGTGTTCCTGAAGTCAACGGTCCGGCCGGTCGCGTCGGTCAGGCGGCCGTCCTCGAGCACCTGCAGCAGCGTATCGAAAATATCGGGGTGCGCCTTTTCTATTTCGTCGAGGAGCACCACCGAATACGGGCGCCGCCGCACTTTCTCGCTCAACTGGCCGCCCTCATTATAGCCCACATAGCCGGGAGGTGCGCCGACAAGACGCGAAACGGTGAACTTCTCCGAGTATTCCGACATATCGATGCGCACGAGCGCGTTGTCGTCTCCGAACAGAAACTGGGCGAGCGCTTTTGCCGTCTCGGTTTTCCCCACCCCGGTAGGACCGAGGAAGAGGAACGAGCCGACCGGCCGCCTCAAGTTCTTCAGACCGGCCCGCGAGCGCTGGATCGCATGGGTCAACGCTTCGATGGCCTCATCCTGTCCCACAATCCGTTTATGGAGTTCTTCGCCCATCTTGAGCAGCTTGTCCGATTCGGACTGCTCGAGCTTGGTGACCGGTACACCGGTCCATTTGGAAACAATGTAGGCGATATCTTCAGCACTTACCGTGTAGCTGAAGTTCTCGCGGGTGTTCTCCCAGATCTGCTGCTCGCGGTCGAGCCTGTCTTTGAGCTTCCTCTCTCGGTCGCGCAAAGAGGCCGCCTTCTCGAATTCCTGCGACTCGATGGCCTCCTCTTTTTCCTTTGTGACCCGCTCTATCTGCGCCTCGACCTCGACGAGGTGCGGAGGACGAGTCGTGCTCTTGAGCCGCGCTCGCGAACACGCTTCGTCGATGACGTCAATCGCCTTATCCGGCAGGAACCTGTCGGTGATGTACTGGTTCGAAAGCCGGGCCGCGGCCACGATGGCCTCTTCGGAAATGCGGACGCGGTGATGCGCCTCGTACTTGTCTCTGAGCCCGCGGATGATATGCATCGTATCCTCGACCGAGGGCGCTTCCACCATGATCGACTGGAACCGGCGGGCAAGGGCCGCATCTTTTTCGATGTACTTGCGGTATTCCTCGAGCGTCGTCGCGCCGATGCACTGCAGTTCACCGCGCGCGAGCGCGGGCTTCAGCATGTTGGATGCGTCGACGGCGCCTTCCGCGGCTCCCGCGCCAACGATCGTATGCAGCTCATCGATGAACATGATGATGTTGTCGGCCTTCTTGATTTCCTTCATGACGGCCTTGAGTCGCTCCTCGAATTGCCCGCGGTACTTGGTGCCGGCGACCAGGCCGGCCAGATCAAGTGTCAGTACCCGCCGGTTGGCGAGGAGGTCGGGAATGTTTTTTCGCTGCACGATCGACTGCGCGAGGCCTTCCACGATGGCGGTTTTTCCGACGCCTGCCTCGCCGATGAGAACCGGATTGTTCTTCGTGCGCCTGCTGAGAATCTGGATGACGCGCTCGATTTCGGCTTCGCGTCCGATAACCGGGTCGAGCTTGTCTTCGCGCGCGAGCTCGGTCAGATCCCGCCCGAAGGCGTCGAGAGCGGGCGTTTGCGTTTTCTTGGTTTCGGCGGTGGTGGATGAAAACTTCGTGGAGGGTCCGCCAAGCAGCTTCACGATTTCACGCTGCACCCGTTCCACATCGACCTTCATATTTTCCAGCACGTGAGCCGCAATGCCCTCTCCCTCTTTTATGAGTCCGAGCAGAAGGTGTTCCGTTCCGATATAGTTGTGTCCGAATTTCCGCGCTTCCTCGACGGCGAGCTCCAGAACCTTTTTGGCCTGGGGATTAAAGGGAATTTCTCCCACCGACACGGTTGAAGGCCCCTGTTCAACAAGTTTCTCGACTTCGAGCCTGAGCGTCTTCAGGTCCACCCCGAGATTCGCCAGCGCTGTGGCTGCGATTCCTTCTCCTTCTTTGACGAGACCAAGCAACAGGTGCTCGGTCCCAATATAATCATGATTAAATCGCATGGCCTCTTCGCGCGCCAATTGAATAACTTTGCGCACTCTTTCTGTAAATCGGTCAAACATGCGAATATCACCCCTCTCCGTATTTCAATGCTTCCTTTATGATTCTTGCGCGCTCGATATCCCGCGCAAGCGGGTCCAGGTGGTCCGGATTGCGTTTCTGGAGATGAGCAGGCTGCATCTCGATAATCAGGGCATCCAGCGTCTCCGGATTTATGCCTGGAATCATCTGGTAGTAAATTCCCAAACGAATGTTGGAAAGCAGTTCCATCGCTTCGCGGGTACTCAGAATTTTGGCGCTCGAGAGAATGCCGATGGCTCTGCCGACCTTGTCCTCGATGAGGACCTTCTGGTTTTTGATCAGATCGTCGCGGGCGCTTCTCTCCTGGTCGATCAACTCATTGGTCAGGTTCTCCGTCATCTCGACGATCTCATCTTCGGATTTCCCGAGAGTCGCCTGGTTCGATATCTGGAAATAGTCGCCGAGCATTTCGGAGCCCTCTCCGTGCAGCCCGCGAATCGCCAGGTGCAGCTTGCCCGCCTTTTGCAGAATATTGACGATTCGCTTGGTCATGATCAGCGCCGGAACATGGATCATCACCGATGATCGCATCGCGGTCCCGACGTTGGAGACACACGAGGTGAGGTAGCCCCAGGGCTCCTCGAAAGCGAAATCCAGCTGGCTGTCGAGCTCGCTGTCTATCGCATTCAACTCCCCCCACGCCTCGGCCAGAAGCAGGCCGGAGCGCAGGACCTGCATGCGCAGGTGATCCTCTTCGTTCACCATCAGGCTGATCCGTTCAGACGGATCAACGAAAACTCCCTTCTCGCCGGCGCTCTGAGCGAGCTCGCGGCTGATGAGGAAACGCTCCATCAGAAACTGGCGGTCGATGATGCTCATGTCTTTGAAGCTGTAATAGGTCGCATTTTTCAGGTGCGGGCACCGGTTGATGCACACCCGTATCAATGCGATGATATCGCGCAGCTGCTGATCACTGCAGTAATTGGAAAAGGGGAATCCCCTCAGGTTTCTCGCCAGCCTGATACGACTGCTGTACACGATATCGGCATGCGGACCCTTGTTCTTGAGCCAGTGCCCGATGCTCTTAACCATTTGCTCGAACATCTTGTTTCCCCGCCCGGAGCGTCAGATCGATCCGAACTGTTTTATTTTGTCTCTCAACTTCGCCGCGCGCTCGTAATTTTCCGCCAGGATGGCCCTCTGCAGGTCCTCCTGGAGCTTTCTCAACTCGGTTTTCAGATCGAGGCTTCTTGCCGACTCTTGTGGGATTTTCCCGTGATGTTCGGTCGAACCATGGACCTTTACCAGAATCGGCTCGAGCGTTTTCGCGAATATCTTGTAGCACTCGCCGCAGCCAAGCCGTCCCCGGGCGCGAAATTGTTCTTCGGAGAGCCCGCAGCCGGGACATCGCTTGCCCTTGCCTTTCGCCTTGACCTTCTTCTTTTCATCCTCAACCAGCGCGTTCAGATTTGCTCCCACATCATCGAGGCCGGTCTTCCCCTGGTGTTCGCGCGATTCGTAGCAATCCTGGCACAGGTGCAGTTCCGTGACCACGTTGTTGATTATCTCTTTCAGGCGGATCGTGGCCACCTTATCTTTGCATATATGACATATCATGCTGCTGCTCCCTTTCGATCCTGCCGTCCACCATATGCAGAGCGCGATGCGCCCCTCGCGCAAGCGAAGACTCATGGGTGACGATGACGAATGTGGTCCCCATTTCCTCATTCAATTGCCTGATCACCTTGTAGATGCCGGCGCTCGTTACCTCGTCGAGGTTTCCCGTCGGCTCGTCAGCGAAAACCACATCCGGACCGTTGATCAGCGCACGGGCGATGGCGATTCTCTGCTGCTCGCCGCCCGAGAGTTCATCCGGCTTATGATTCATGCGCTCGCTCAAGCCGACCGCCTCGATCAGGCGCTGCGCCCTGTTGCGAGCCTCCTTCATGCGATAGCCGTTGACCATTGCCGGGAGCGAAACGTTTTCGAACGCCGTAAACTCCGGCAACAGATGATAAAACTGAAAGACGAATCCGATCCGTTTATTGCGCAAGCGCGCCAGAGCTTTTTCTCCCAGCTTGTTGATTTCGATCTCACCATAACTGAGCGTTCCGGTGGTCGGCTTATCCAGAGTGCCGAGTATGTGAAGCAAAGTGCTTTTTCCCACTCCGGAAGAACCGTATATCAGGATAATTTCACCCGCGCAAATGGTGAGGTCAATCCCTTTCAGTACTTCCAGTTCGCTTTTGCCGGAAACGTATCTTTTGGTGAGACCTTTGGCCCGTATCAGCTCATTCATAACGCAATGCCTCGACAGGGTTAAGCTTTGACGCCTGCCAGGCCGGATACAGAGAAGCCAAAAGGCTCAAAACGATCGCACTCCCGGCAATCCAGCACGTATCGAAAATACTGGTATCGACCGGTATCTTATCAAAATAATAAATAGTGCTGGGAAAGAGCTCGATACCAAAAAACGTTCCTATTAATTTTACCACCGAATCGAGTGAATTAGCAAGCAAGTATCCGAAGACCACGCCGAGGAACGTGCCAATGGTTCCGACGAGCAGTCCGTCAATCATAAATATGGTTCTGATAGCCGATCGAGGCGCCCCAATCGACTTTAAAATGCCGATATCCCGCGTCTTTTCCATCACCACCATGATAAGCGTGCTTGCTATGTTGAATGCGGCCACCACAATGATCAGAATCAGGATGACGGCCATAATGATCTTTTCGTGCCTGAGCGCGGCCAGGAACGTCCGGTTCAGGTCCATCCAACTGCGAGCCCACAGGCCGTCATCGAGCTGTCGCGTGATGGATACAGCGACCACGCCCGCTTTCATCGGGTCGGCGATTTTAACTTCGATGCCTGAAATAGTCCGCTCGACTCCGAAAAGGCGTTGGGCCTGAGAAATCGTCACAAAGCAAAAAGTGGAGTCGTACTCGTACATTCCCGATGTATAAAGCCCCGTCACCGTTAGGTTTTTCTTGTACGGGACCTCGCCCATCGGGGTCGACACAAAATACGGTGAAATGACTTTAATGGTATCGCCGGGAAACGCGCCCAGTTGCCTTGCAAGTTCCGTGCCCAGGACAATGCCGCCGTCGCGCAACGTTCCGTGAAGATACTTGCCGAAATCTGAAACCTTCTCTTCCTCCTCCGGCACGACTCCGCGAATGGCCGCTCCCGTGACTGCGTTATCGGATTTCAGGAGCACCTGCCCCGCAAAAAAGGGCGCGCTTTCGAGGACCTCGGGGATGCGCTTCAGATCCTCTGTCACTTTTTCATGGTCGGTGATCCCGCCGGAGCGGGTTATCACGATGTGCGATGTCGTTCCCAGGACGGTTTTGAACAACTGCTTGTCAAAGCCGGTCATGACGCCGAGAACCACAATCAGCGTCATCACGCCGATCATCACGCCGAATATCGAAAAAAACGTGATGAGCGAAATGAACGCGTTTTTGCGTTTTCCTCTCAGATATCGGAACCCGACGAACACTTCGAAACGCATGTGCTTTATTCCTCCACAATTGCGTGGTTAACCGTGCGCAACTGCGGAAACAATATTACCTCTTTTATTGTAGGTGAATCAGTAAGCAACATTACTAAACGGTCGATCCCGATACCGAGGCCGCCGGCGGGAGGCATGCCGTACTCGAGCGCGGTGATAAAATCCTCGTCGAGCGTTTGCGCCTCCTCATCCCCTCTTGCACGAAGCTGCATCTGCCGCTCGAAGCGCGCGCGCTGTTCGAGCGGGTCGTTCAGCTCGGAGAACGCGTTGCCGATTTCGAGTCCTCCGACGAAGGGCTGGAAGCGCTCCGTGAGCCGCGGGCTCCCGCGCTTGCCTTTTGCGAGCGGCGAAAGCTCGAGCGGATAGTCGATAAGAAATGTGGGGGAAATCATTTTGGGAACGACGTATGATTTCAAGACTTCGTCGCAGATCTTGCCGTAACCGGCGGAATCTTCGAGATCCAGTTTCAGGTGCGCCACCAGATCACGCGCCCTTGCCGAATCCGAAGTCTGCTCCAGATCGACGTCCGCAAATCTTCGGATTGCCTCGAAGAAGGAAACGCGCGGCCAGGGCGGTTCGATGTTGATGTCGTTTCCCTGGTACGTGAAGTTCGGTTTTCCCAAGACCGTCTTCACGACGAAGGAAACCAGCTTCTCGACCAGTTCCATCATGGCCTCGTAATCCACGTACGCCTCATACAACTCGAGCATGGTGAACTCGGGATTGTGCCTGTTGGAGACTCCTTCATTGCGGAAGTTGCGGTTGATCTCGTAGACTTTTTCGAAGCCGCCTACCAGAAGACGTTTCAGGTAGAGCTCGGGCGCGACGCGCAGATAAAAATCCCGATCGAGGGCATTGTAATGTGTTATGAACGGGCGGGCGCTTGCGCCGCCGGGTATCGGGTGAAGCATCGGCGTTTCGACTTCCATGTATCCGCGCGCGTCAAGAAATCCGCGGATGTGCCTGATGATTTCGCTGCGCCTGCGAAAAAGGTTCCCGGTTTCGACATTGGCAAGCAGATCGAGGTAGCGCCGGCGCAGGCGGATTTCGACGTCTTTAAGTCCGTGCCACTTCTCGGGCAGCGGTCGCAGCGTTTTTGTCAACAGGAGGAACGAGCCGACTCTGACGGTCACCTGACCGGTGCGTGTGGTGAAGATTGTCCCTTCGACCCCGAGGAAATCGCCGACGTTGATCAGCTTCGTAAGGAATTCATATTGGTCGCCGCCCACGTCCTGAAGGCCGAAGAAGAGTTGAATTTTCCCTGAATCATCCTTGAGATCGGCGAACGCACTTTTGCCGTGGAGGCGGAGAGCCGTTATTCTTCCCGCCAGGCGAACGGTTCTCTCGGGTTGCGCCTCATGCTGTTTTTCAAACTCATCGTATGCCTGTTGAACCGTATGCGTCCGGGCATATGAATATGTATACGGCTCTTGCGAGGCCTGTCTTATCCGAGATAATTTTTCCAGTCGCTGCGCATAGAGATCTTGTTTTTCTTCCATCGACAAATCCGCCTTTGGTCGTCGTTCTTCGTCATTATAGTGAGCGATGTACAGGGTGTCAAGGAATCGAGACGGGTGCAAAAAGCATCCGACAACCGGAGTACTTTTCAGTTTTGAGGCGACAAGGGGAGCGACGGCTGCGGCTTACTTTGCGATCCGGCTCTGCAGATAGCCGCTGATGAATGCGTCGAGATCGCCGTCCAGCACCGCCCCGACGTTCCCTGCTTCGATGCCCGTCCGGTGGTCTTTGACCATTTGGTAAGGCTGGAGCACGTACGAACGAATTTGGCTGCCCCAGGCTATCTCCTCCTGCTTTCCCCGCTGGGCCGCGAGCTCCGCCTGTCGCTGCTTTTCGTAATGGGCGTATAATTTGGCGCGCAGCAGCTTCATCGCCATTGATCGGTTCTTGTGCTGCGAGCGTTCATTTTGACACTGCGCCACAATACCGGTCGGCAGATGGGTAATCCGAACAGCCGAACTCGTCTTGTTCACGTGCTGGCCGCCCGCCCCGCTCGCCCGGTAGGTGTCGATTCGCAAATCGGATTCGTTTATATCGACAACGATATCGTCCTCGACATCCGCCAGGACTTCGACCGACGCGAACGAGGTATGCCGCCGCTTGTTGGCGTCGAACGGCGATATCCGCACCAGGCGGTGAACGCCGTTTTCACTCTTGAGGTATCCGTAGCCGTAGGGGCCGCTGACCGTAAAAGTGACGCTTTTAATCCCGGCTTCGTCTCCCTCGAGCAGATCGATTACTTCAGTCGCGTATCCCTTCTGCTCGGCCCAGCGCAGGTACATTCTGAGCAACATCGAGACCCAGTCGCAGGATTCGGTTCCGCCGGCGCCCGCATGAACGGTGACGATGGCGCCGCTCGAGTCGGTCTCGCCGGTTAACGTGCTGCGGCGAATCCAATCCTCGACTTCGCGCTCCAACTGATCAAGGTTCGCGCGGATTTCCGCCTCCAGAGAAAGATCGCCCTCCTGTTCGGAGAGCTCAAGAAATTCGGCAAGTTCGATTTGGCGGCTTTCAAGCGTCTCGATCTGACGGAGCGACTCTTTGAGTGCGCTCATTTTCCGGAGCGTCTTTTGCGCCGCTTCGGGATCATCCCAGAAGTCCGAGGCGCTGCTTTGCTTCTCGATCCCGCTTATCTGCTCTCTGAGTGCAGCGGGGTCAAAGACACTCCTTCATCTCGACGATACTTTGCTGAATCCTGTCGAGTCTGTCTTTGCACTCAATACACATCGGCCTGCATCTCCTTCTTCAATCCAATTAAAAGTTCATAAACTTCAAGTAGAAATAAAACAGCGGAGCCGTGGTGAGCAGGCTGTCGAATCTATCGAGAAAGCCGCCATGCCCCGGAAACAGGTTTCCGGTATCCTTCAGTCCCGCATCCCTCTTGAGGTACGACTCACACAGGTCGCCGACCTGCCCGGCTATAGATATTCCCAGTCCGATCAGCAAATACGCGCTGTAACTGAATTCCGGAAAGAAAGGGACACCCGCGGCAGTAAGCAGCAAGCCCAGTTCCTTGATAAGCGCCGCTCCTATCAATGTCAGAATAGTACCGCCGACCGCGCCTTCGATTGTCTTATTTGGGCTGATAGAAGGAAGGAGCTTGTGCTTTCCCCAGCCGGTTCCCGCGAAGAAAGCCCCGCCATCTCCTAACCACAGGAGTACCAATAACATTATAACATATCCGGCGCCGGCGAGGTTGAAGGGAGTCACATCGGCTCCGTCATTCAGGCGGCGGAGCAGGATGATGTGACTCGAAAACCAGCCGACGTAGATGACGCCGAAAATGGTGACAGAGATATTGATCATCGCGTCGCGCACATTGCGCACCATTGCGAAGGTGAAAACAAGAATAACGGCTGCGGCAAGCGCATAGAGCGTGCTGAGCGGGTTTGTGCCCAGCCAGGCCAGGATGCAGATTCCGATCGAACAGGATGTCCCGATGACGCTGTGGGGGGAAAATCCCCGATGCCGCGCCATGGCATAAAATTCCACCACCCCGACATTGATCAGGACGATTGCCAGGAGAATGAAACCGTGGGGGGAAAATATGCAGAGGCCCAACCCGATTGGTATCGCAACCGCCGCGGATACATATCTTGATTTTCTGCTTCCGCTTTCAGCGCTCACTCAGCAGCTCCTCCGCTCGTCTATCAGCGGGAGATGCCGCCGAAGCGGCGGTCTCTTTTCTGATATTCAATTATGGCGCGACAGAATTCTTCTTTGGTGAAGTCCGGCCACAGAACGGGCACAAAGTATATTTCGGAATACGATAGTTGCCACAGCAGAAAATTGCTCAGCCTGCATTCGCCGCTCGTCCTGATAAGCAGATCGGGCTCGGGACATTCCGGCAGATAGAGATGGCGGCTGAACGTCTTCTCATCTATCTGGGACGGGTCCAATGTTCCGGCCACGCATTCTTCCGCTATGCTTCGGGCGGCATCCACAATTTCGGCGCGCCCTCCGTAACTGAGGGCCAGGATAACAGTCATTTTCCGGCAATGAGCCGTCTTCGCGATCATGTCCTGAACCTCATCACGGATTCGCGGCGGGAGCATGTCGATCCGGCCGATCACCTTCATGCCGATTTCGTGATGGAGCATTTCCTCAAGCTCTTCACGAATGAACTTCCGCAGCAACGACATCAGCGCTCTGATCTCGGGCTTGGGACGTTTCCAGTTCTCGTGGGAGAATGCGTACAGCGTGAGGTAACGGATTTCGAGTTCGCGCGCGGCCTCGACAACCTCTCGAACAGCGCGCGCGCCGGCTCGGTGCCCTGCGACCCTGGGCAGTCCTCTCCTTTTCGCCCACCGGCCGTTGCCATCCATTATGATGGCCACATGTTTGGGCAGGCGCACGGGATCCAACTCCGCTTTCAGCGATGCCGGAATTCGTTTCTCCGGGTCTTCAAGTTTCTCTTTCTTAACAAGTCTCGGCATGCGTATTGGAAATCTTAATAACAGGATAAGCAGGTTCGGAAGGAATTATTCCATCACTCATTATACATGCGCAGGAAGAGAAAAGCAATCGCGCGCGATGTAGGGCTTACGCATCTAAATCGGCCCTTGGGGGCGGATTTTTGCTGACTGCTCCTTCTTATTGGCTCTGTTGGGTTTCCTTTGTGGTTTTGGAGATG